>JAFPBM010000091.1 GCA_017424125.1 Clostridia bacterium
ATACTCTTTGGTGTCGGTTGCAAAGTTTGCGGCAGGGCAAACGTCTTTAATCTGCGTAAACCATTCGTTTTTGTCTTCGGTTGGTTTATATGTCTTAATATATTCACGCAAAATGGTAACGCAGTCTTTTTTGTCCAGCTTTTCGGGCATCGTGTAATTCGGTGTATAAAGCTCGTCAAACATATATGAGCAGTAATCTTTAGCGTCACTCCATTTTGCAATATCTTTACGCGGTTTCGGGCAGTCGCGGTCGATTGCGAATACGCGTTTTGCATATTCGGTGTCGCGTGTGAGAAGTGTATAAAACTCGCTGTCAAACTCTTTTGCCCAGTCGGTTAGTTTAGAAACAACCTGTTCCGAATTCATACCGCTTACAACACGTTTGCTGACGTCAAGTAATTTGTCGCCGTCAAACAGTGCGCCCGATACACTCATCTTTTTAAGGTTGAGAGTGAATTCTTTGCGGTCTGCTAACGGGTTAGCGCGGCGCCAATCCTCAAAATCGGATGATGCAACGGTCATAAGATATTCAATAACGCTGTCGGCATCGTAACCCTGTTCAATAAAGTAACGAACGGCGGCTTCGGGGTCTTTACGTTTGGAAATCTTGCGTTTTGCGCCGTTTTCAGTTTTCATAATGGGTGATACGTGCGCGTATTTCGGTGCCTTGAAACCGAGAACCGAAAACAGTTCAATGTGTTTGGGTACCGAAGAAATCCATTCGTCACCGCGTATAACGTGGGTTGTGTGCATAAGGTGGTCGTCAATCGCGTGTGCAAAATGGTAAGTAGGAATTCCGTCGGATTTAAGCAAAACAAAGTCTTCATCGTTTTGCGGCATCTCAATTTTACCCTTTATGCCGTCTGTGAAGGTGATGCGCTTTTCTTCGTCACCTTGTGAGCGCAGACGGATAACAAAAGACTTGCCCGCATCAATCTGTGCCTTTGCCTCTTCAAAAGTAATGTCGCGGTGACGTGCCCATTTGCCGTGGTAACCTGTGCGCACTTTAAGTGCATTCTGTTCTTCACGTGTCGAAGATAGTTCGTCCTCTGTGCAGAAACAGGGGTAGGCAAGTCCGCGTCTTATTAAATCTTTAACGTAGGTTTGATAAATTTCGGCGCGCAAACTCTGCTTGTAAGGACCATAAGCACCTGTTTCCTCGGTGCCGCTTATATAACCTTCGTCAATCTTTATTCCAAAATAGTTAAGTCCGTCGATTATATCGGCAATACCGCCCTCAACCTCACGTTTTTTGTCGGTGTCTTCAATTCGTGTAAAGAATACACCGTTTCCGTTTACGGCAGTGCGGTTAACAAGCGAAGTAAAAAGTGTACCAAGATGTAAATATCCCGTGGGACTCGGCGCAATACGTGTAACGCGTGCGTTTTCGTCAAGATTTCTTTCGGGATACATATTTTCATAATAATCGGGTGTTTTGTCAATTTGCGGCAACAAAAGTTCCGCCATTTTGCAGTTATCCGTCATTTTTTCACCTCAAGAGAAAGTAATTATATTCCAACTATATATTATTGCAGATTTCTTCTAAAATTACAACAAAAATTTTAAATATTTTATAATTTAATTATATTATATATAATAATAACCCCCCGACAAGTGTCGGAGGGCGGAAATTTACTGTTTCATAAGTTTATTAAGTTCGGACATAAAGGTGTCAATGTCTTTGAATTGACGGTAAACCGAAGCGAAGCGGACGTAAGCAACTTCGTCAATTCCTTTAAGTCTGTCCATAACAAGTTCGCCGATTTTTTCGGAAGTAACTTCTCTGTCGAGCGAGTTTTGTAAATTCGCCTCAATATCATCAATAAGATGTTCGAGCATATCAATTGATACGGGGCGTTTTTCACACGCACGCATAAGACCGCCCAAAACCTTTTCGCGGTTAAACGGCTCACGCGAGTTATCCTTTTTAATTACAATTACGGGAAGATTTTCAATAATTTCGTATGTAGTGAAACGCTTCTGACATTTAAGACATTCTCTGCGGCGGCGAATACGCTCACCTTCGTCTGTGGGACGCGAATCAATAACGCGACTTTCTTCATAAGCACAAAATGGGCACTTCATAAGTAATCCCCCTAACAATATTTTGTGTTATTATAGCATATATTGCAGATAAATGCAAGAAAATAAATAATAGTTGCCAAAAATGGAAATAACTGTTAATATAGGATAAAAACAAAAGGAGATTTTAATATGAGTTATCAGACAGCAAAACCCACAGAAAACGATAAAACCGCTGTGATTTATACCACAATGGGTAAAATTCACGTACGCCTTTTCGCAAAAGAGGCTCCCAAAGCGGTAGAAAACTTTGAAACCCACGCAAAAAACGGCTATTATAACGGAATTATTTTCCACAGAGTTATAAAAGATTTTATGATTCAAGGCGGCGACCCGCAGGGTACGGGTATGGGCGGCGAAAGCATCTGGGGCAGACCTTTTGAGGACGAATTTGACCCCGCACTCCATAACGTACGCGGCGCGCTTTCAATGGCAAACGCAGGTCCGGGTACTAACGGCAGCCAGTTCTTTATCGTACAGGCAAAATCCGTGCCCGAGCAGATGCTTTCTCAGATGAAAGATTTAGAGGACAGAGGTTTCCCGCGTGAGTGTGCGGAAGATTATGCGGCTTTAGGCGGCACACCTTGGCTCGATTACCGTCATACCGTTTTCGGTCAGGTGTTTGAGGGTATGGATGTTGTCGATGCAATCGCAGAGGCACCCACCATCGCAAATGACCGTCCCAAGACCGATATCGTTATTGAGAAAATCGAAATAAACAACTAATAAATCATAATTTGCTCAACGTCGTGCATATGCTCTATCAGCATAAGGCACACGTCGGTTTCGGCAAGAAAAAGTGCACGGTCATCACCTTTTGCAAGGGTGTTTTGGCGTGTTACCGCTTCGCCGATTTCATCAATTACACCGCGGTTTATAAAAACCGCAAGTAATTTTTCACTTTTTTCCCAATGCGCATTTGCAGCCGCGGCTTTTTCTGCCGCGGCTTCTTTTTCGCCTTTTTCATAAAGGTCTCGGCTCTCACTTACAAACGCAGTCATCACTTTAAAATGGTGTTCTGTAATAATAAAGTTGGCGGTTGTCACGCCTATTACAATAAAAAGCAATATAGCAGCGGCAATCAGTCTTTTCATATATCGTTTCTCCTGCCGATTATTTTATAGTTTTTGAATCTGTCCATCGTCATAAGGAATACAGAGCGCACATTTTTACCTTGACCCGATAATATATTGTAAATATCCTTTGGTTCAACCGAGAGTGCAGAAAGTGATTCAGGTAATATTTTTCCGTCGCATATAACGGGCAGAAAAATTCCCTCTTTTTCGGGCACAATGTGTAAATCTTTAAGGGTTGCGGGATTGTGTTGCGGCTTTAGCATAACGCTCAAATTTCCGTTGACTTCAAGCACCGCAAAATATACTTCGCTTATGTCAAAACAGTTGTTTTGTCGAAGCAGTTCAATAAGGTCCAAAGTGGTCATTCGTACCTGTTTCATAGCATCTTCGTCTATGAGTCCGTTTTTGATAATCACTACCGATTTTCCGCTCATAAGTTTGCGTACACGCAACGATTTCATAGCGAAAACCGAAATAAAAATTTCAAGAATAATAAGAATAAAAATTGCCAAAGCACCGTGTAAAATCGGCTGTGCGGGGTCTTGTAGCGGTATTGCGGCAATTTCGGATATAAGCAGTGTTATAACAAGTTCATTCGGTTGCATATCACCAATTTGCCGTTTGCCCATAAGACGAATTGCAAGGGTTATAAAAAAGTAGACAATTACAGTTCTTAAAACAGTACTAAGCATAAAAAATCACCGCACATAGTATGTGCGGCAATTACTGTTTTTATGTTATTTAATTCGGTAGCGAAGTGTCATAAGACTGTCGCCAAAATGTACGTTTTCAACCGAAACGTCAGGGTGTTTAACGGAAATATCTTCGTGGGAGAAGTTCCAAAATCCGCGTACACCCAACTTTATAAGTTGCTCGGCAATCGGCATTGCATCCTCTTTAGGTATACAAAGAATCGCAACGTCGGGCAGATTTTCTCTGCAAAATTCGTCCATAACGGCGGTGTTTCTGACAGGCAGATTTCTTACAATGTCACCCGTTAAAGATTCTTTTTTGTCAAAAATTCCAATAAGTTGAAAACCAAGTTGCTCAAAACGAATATGGTTTGCAATAGCGCGGCCCAGATTGCCAACGCCGATTAAAATTGCTTTTTGTTTGCGGTCAAGCCCTAAAATATGACCGATTTCCTCGTGTAACTGTTCAACGTTATAACCGTAACCCTGTTGACCAAAACCGCCAAAACAGTTAAGGTCCTGACGAATCTGACTTGCTGTAAGGCCCATTTTATCGGCCAGCTCACGCGAGGATATGCGGCTCATACCCGAGTTTCTTAATTCTCCCAAAAACCTGTAATAGCGCGGTAAGCGCTTAATAACAAGGTCGGAGATGTGGCGGGAAGTGTCCATAAAAATCCTCCATATATAGTATGTATTACGTAAATATCTTCTTATATATTATCACCTAAAACTAACAATTTGTCAACAAATAAAAAAATTTAAAAATTTTTAAAAAAAGTGTTGACAAATATAAAAATGTATGTTATATTATGCTTGTAAATAGGAATGATTACTACTTAAGGAGGACGCAACGATGGCTCGCTTTTCACCGCAGCGTGAATTGATACTTGATATTTTACACGCCACAAAAGCGCATCCTTCTGCGGCAATAGTCTATGAAGAGGCTCGTAAAAAAATGCCAAACATCAGCCTCGGCACTGTTTACAGAAATCTTGAAAAACTGTCGCAAGAGGGGATAATAGAAAACTTTATTTTCAAAGATATATCTCATTTTGACGGCGACAAAACACCTCATCCGCACTTTTGCTGTAAGGTATGCGGCAAGGTCACAGACCTATCGTGTGACAACGTAAAAATTCACAATTTGGTTGAAGGTCTTGACGGATGCGAGATAGAGGGCGAAACTATGTTATTCCGCGGCGTATGCCGTGAATGTAAAAACAAATAAATTAAAATTTTATTATTTCAAAGGAGAAAAAATTATGAAAAAGTATGTATGTTTAGTATGCGGTTATGTTCACGAGGGTGACGTTCCTCCGTCAGAGTGCCCCATTTGCCACGCACCTGCGGCTAAATTCCAGGAGCAGTCGGGCGAGAAAAGTTGGGCAGCAGAACACGTTGTAGGCATTGCAAAAGGCGTTGATGAGAGAATCATAGAAGGCCTTCGCGAAAACTTCAACGGTGAATGTTCAGAGGTTGGTATGTACCTCGCAATGTCACGCGTAGCACATAGAGAGGGCTATCCCGAAATCGGACTTTATTGGGAAAAGGCTGCGCTTGAAGAGGCAGAGCATGCTGCAAAATTTGCAGAACTTTTGGGTGAAGTCCTCACAGATTCTACCAAGAAAAACCTTGAAATGCGCGTAGATGCAGAGTGCGGCGCAACCGCAGGTAAGTTCGAACTTGCAAAACTTGCAAAGGAACTCGGACTTGATGCAATCCACGATACAGTACACGAAATGGCACGCGACGAGGCTCGTCACGGCAAGGCGTTTGAGGGCCTGCTTGCTCGCTACTTTCGCTAATAGCGAAGTATCTGAAGACCCAACGGCGTTATTCAAATTAAGTTACGGATTGTTTGTGCTTACAGCCAAGGACGGAGAAAAGGATAACGGCTGTATCACAAACACCGCCGTACAGGTGGCATCAATGCCCACGCGCATGAGCGTGTCGGTGCAAAAGGGAAATCTTACGCGTGAGATGATTGAAAAGACAGGTAAATTTAACGTATCTGTTCTCACACAAGACGTACCTTATGACGTTATACGCCACTTTGGAATGCAGTCGGGCAGGGACGTAAACAAGTTTGAAAATTGTGAAAACGCCCAGCGTTCTTCTAACGGAATTATCTATATTCCAAAATACACAAACGCATATTTTTCGGTAAAGGTTGTAAGTGCGGAAGATTTGGGCACACACGTTCAGTTTATCGGTGAAGTTACCGAATCCAAGGTGCTTTCAGATAAACCTTCTTGCACCTATGCACACTACCACGCCGAAATAAAGCCGAAGGCATGAATATTTAAGGCGCTATTGTGTAAAACAAATATGAGGTGAAAAATATGAAAAAATATATCTGCCCTTGCGGCTACGTCTATGACGAAGC
>JAFPBM010000092.1 GCA_017424125.1 Clostridia bacterium
GTAGCGGGGTCGGGATAATTGGTGGGGTTATCAATATCCACCGTTTCGCCCGAAGAAAGTGTAAACTTATATACAACGCTCGGCGCGGTTGTTACAAGGTCTAAATTAAACTCACGCTCTAAACGCTCTTGTATAATTTCCATATGAAGAAGTCCTAAGAAACCGCAACGGAAACCAAAGCCCAACGCGCCGCTCGTTTCGGGTTCGAAAAGAAGTGATGCATCGTTGAGTTGCAATTTTTCAAGCGCTTCTCTAAGGTCGGTATAACGCGCGCCGTCGGCGGGATAGATACCGCAGAAAACAACGGGGTTTACCTGTCTGTAACCGTCAAGCGCCTCATCTGCGGGGCGTTCTGCAAGTGTGATGGTATCGCCCACGCGGGCATCGCTTACCGTCTTGATTGCGGCGGCTAAATATCCAACCTCTCCCGCTACAAGTTCATCACAAGGTTCGAGCGCGGTGGCGCGTTTTCTGCCGATTTCCACCGTCAGATATTCGGCGCCCGTATTCATAAGGCGGACGGTATCGCCCGTTTTGAGTTTGCCCTCTACCACGCGGAAGTAAACGATAACACCTTTATACTGGTCGTAGTAAGAATCGAAAATAAGCGCCTTAAGCGGTGCTTCTCTATCGCCTTGCGGCGCAGGGATATCGGTTACAATTCGCTCAAGCACCTGTTCTATGTTTATGCCGTTTTTGGCTGAAACCTGCGGTGCGTCTTCTGCAGGGATACCGATAACGTCCTCAACCTCGTTTATTACGCGCTGTGGGTCGGCGCTCGGCAAATCTATTTTGTTAATAACGGGCAAAAGTTCGAGCCCGTGGTCAACCGCTAAATAGGTGTTGGCTAAAGTCTGCGCCTCAATTCCTTGCGATGCGTCAACAATAAGCACCGCGCCCTCACACGCGGCGAGAGAACGCGAAACCTCATAGTTAAAGTCAACGTGTCCCGGTGTGTCTATTAAATTAAGTTCGTAACGCTCGCCGTCTTTGGCAGTATAATAAAGCGTAACGGCGTGGGCTTTTATGGTGATGCCGCGCTCACGCTCTAAATCCATACTGTCTAAAATCTGGTCTTCCATATCACGCTGCTGCACCGATTCAGTCAGTTCAAGCAAACGGTCGGCAAGGGTAGATTTTCCGTGGTCGATATGCGCTACAATACAAAAATTGCGTATGTTTTCAAGTGGAAAAGACACAGTAAATTCTCCTATCAAAAAATATATAGATATTATACCAAACTTTTCTCTCTAAATCAAGTTTGTAAAAAAGACTATACAAGCGAGAATTTTTGTGGTATATTCTTTTTGTTGAATATTATTTGAGGTGAAGAAAATGGCATATTATGACGTTGTGATAATCGGTGGCGGCGCGGGTGGTCTTTTTGCCGCTTATGAGTTTGTTAAACGCGCACCGAACGTTCGCGTGTGCTTGCTTGAAAAGGGCGCACCTTTAAGCAAACGCAACTGCCCCATTGACGGCGTAAAAATCAAAAACTGCATCAACTGCAACCATTGTTCCATAACAACGGGCATTGGCGGTGCAGGTGCCTTCTCAGACGGAAAATACAACATAACCAATAATTTCGGCGGCGATTTCCACACCTACGTCGGCGATGAACAGGCACTCGACCTTATGCGCTACGTTGATAAGGTTAATTTGGAGTTTGGCGGCGAGGGCGCGAAAATTTATTCCACCGTCGGCTCGGATATAAAACGCCGCGCTTTACAGTACGACCTTCATATGCTTGACGCACAGGTCCGTCACCTTGGCACCGAGCGCAACTATTATATCCTTAAAAATCTTATCGAATACGTTGAAAATCACGTTGAAATCCGTTATTATACCGAGGTTGAGGATATCTCGAAGAACGCGGACGAATGGCGCGTTACCTGTAAAAACGGGGACGAAGTGGACGGCAAATACGTTATTGTTGCGGCAGGCAGAAGCGGTTCCAAATGGACGAGTGAAATCTGCAACCGCTTTGGTATTAAAAACGAAAACAATCGCGTTGATATCGGCGTTCGTTTTGAATGTCCCGCTGAAGTTTGGGAACCGATTACCGATAGCGTTTACGAAAGCAAAATTATGTACCGCAGTCCCAAAACGCGCAGCGTGTGCCGCACGTTCTGTATGAACCCGCACGGCGAAGTCGTTGCCGAAAACACCAACGGCATCGTTACGGTTAACGGCCACAGTTACGATGACCCCTCGCTTTACACCAACAACACAAACTTTGCGTTGCTTGTTACCCATAAGTTTACAGAGCCGTTTAAGAATTCCAACGCGTACGGTGAACACGTAGCGGCTCTTGCAAATATGCTTGCGGGCGGCGTTATGGTACAGCGTTTCGGCGATTTGCTTGAAGACCGCCGCACAAACGGAAAACGTCTGCGCGAAAGTTTTACCCGCCCGACGTTAGATGCAAGCCCCGGAAACTTGGCGCTTTGTATGCCAAAAGCAACGCTTGACACCATTATAGAAATGATTTTTGCGCTTGATAAACTTGTTCCCGGTACGGCAAACTTTGATAATTTGCTTTACGGAACAGAGGTTAAGTTCTATAATTCCCGCGTTGAACTTGATAATCACCTTGAAAGCAAAGAAAAAGGTCTTTTCTTCATTGGCGACAGTTCAGGCACAACGCACTCGCTCTCTCAAGCATCTGCCGAGGGCGTGTACGTCAGCCGTTATATTGCAGAACTTCTTAATAAATAAAAAAACAAACCCCTCGTATGAGGGGTTTTATTTTATAATGCAAATTTTTCAAGATACTCTTCGTAATCTTTTTTGAATTCTTCGTTCGTTCTCTTAACGTCACGCAGATATTCGTGTGTCTGGAACGAGCCGTGCGCTGTTTCGATAATTGCAACCGCAACGTTGGAACAGTGGTCCGAAACACGTTCATAGTTTGTAAGCAAATCATGCAGGACAAAGCCGAGTTCTATTGTGCAGTTACCGCTTTGCAAACGTGTGATATGGTTTGCCTTGATATCGTAAATGAGTTTATCGACAACCTGCTCAAGCGGTTCAATTTTAAATGCAATCTCAACATCGGTCTTTGCAAACGCCTCTTTCGTAAGGGCGAGGATTTCATTAAGCGCATCTGTAAGAACAGAAAGTTCTTTGGTTGCCTCTTTGGAGAATGCAATGTTCTTGTCGCGCATTTCCTTTGCAACCTTAACCATATTGCAAGCGTGGTCGCCGATACGCTCGAAATCGTTAATGGTATGAAGCATTTTGGTAACCTGGTTGGTATCAACATCGGAAATTTCCTCTTTTGAAAGTTTAACCATAAAGGTTCCAAGCTTGTCCTCATATTTATCAATGCGGTTTTCAAGTTCCTTGATTTCCTCAGCCGCCGCTTCATCGTACTTATCTATAAGCGGCAGAGATTTTTCAATTGACTCAATAGCCAGCGCGGACATTTCAACCGTGTGGTCAAACGCGGTACCAACCGCAACTGCGGGAACGGTAAGCAAACGCTCGTCCAACACAAGTGTATGTTCCTCTTCCTCTCGGTCGGGAACCACAACTTCGCAGAATTTAACAAGCAATTTCTTAACAGGAATTAAAAGCACGGTGTTGATTGCATTAAACAAGGTGTGAACAATCGCAACGCCAACCATTGCAATGGGAGCCGCGAGAATACCAACGCCAAACGCCCTTAAAATATACATTAAAATCATACAGAATATAGAGCCGAAGACGTTTACAGAGAAGTGCATAACAACAACGCGTTTTGCGGCTTTATTGGTGCCGATACTGCCTATAAGCGCAGTAACACAGGTGCCTATGTTAGCACCGAGAACAAGCGGAATTGCCATTTCCCAAGTAATGCCGCCCGAAAGTGCCAAAGCCTGAACAATACCGATTGTTGCGGCAGAAGATTGGATAACACCTGTAAATACCGTCGATATTAAAAGCGCAACAATGGGGCTTTTAAGCGTTGCAAGGAAAGAATCAAATCCCGGCAAGGTGCGGAACGATAGCATTGAATCGCTCATAAGGTCCATACCGATAATAAGAACAGTAAAACCTATAAATATATTGCCGAGGTTATGCTTTTTCTCGCTTTTTGAGAACATCTGCATTGCAATGCCTATAAAAGCAAGAAGCGGTGCAAAATTGCTGGGGTTTAAGATTTCTATATACCATTTACCCTCAAGACCTGCCAAACTCAAAAGCCAAGCAGTAAGGGTTGTTCCAACGTTGGAGCCCATAATAAGACCGAACGTGTTTGCAAAGTTCAGAAGACCTGAGTTTACAAGACCGACAAGCATTACCGTAAAAGCCGAAGAAGACTGTATTGCAACAGTAATACCAGCGCCTAAGAAGAAACCTAAAAAGTCGTTTGCGGTGACTTTTTTCATTATACGTTCAAGTCCGCCACCCGAGATGGTTTCAAGTCCGTTTGACATAACCGTCATTCCGTAAAGGAAAAACGCAAGTCCGCCAAGAAGGGTGAAAATTGAAAAAATGTTCATCTTTTTCTCCTTTAGAGTAACAAGCCAAAAGACGCCGAAAGTCAGCCCTTTAAGGCTGGTTCGGATTTAAATGCTTTGGCTAAAAAATATGTAAGAAAGCCAACTTTCTCCAATTACAATAATATCTCATTTTCTGCAAATTGTAAAGCATTACTTGGCAAGAGTTGAAAAATTGAGATAAATATGATAGAATTTGATAGTAAAAGAGGTGAAAATATGGTTTTTCGCGATAAAGAGTCGACGGCGATTTTAA
>JAFPBM010000093.1 GCA_017424125.1 Clostridia bacterium
AATCTTTTTAAGATTTTCTTGGCGTTTCTCATATCCTTTAGAAATTTCGGGTGCAAACGGGAATTCAACAAGTTTGTAAAGTACTGCCTGCATCCAAATGCCGTTTACACCAAGACGTGCGTACTCAAGCAACATATCTTCAGAGAACGATTTTTCGGGAGCCTCATCAAAAACGCTGCCGTACAGTCCGTGGTAGGAATAAACCATTCTCGTTTCAAAACGAGCGTGGCGTTCTTTAGTGCCGACGGGAAGACTTGGCGAAGAAACCGAACGCATAGTATCGCAAAGGAACATAAGTCCGCGCAAAAGTCCTATTCCGCTGTTTGCGCTAACGGTTATGCCGTCTTCCGTAACCTCAATCTTGTGGCTTTCTTCCGTTCCCGAAAGTTTAGCACTCTTAAGTGTGATGAACTTCTTATTGCCCGAAAGCGATATGCCCCAGTCGGTCATAACCTCATTTTTGAAAAGTTCTGCAAAACGTGTAGCGCGGTCAAAACCACTCTCGTCTTTAACGCCCCAATCGTTTGATAGGAAAATACCCGTAACGTTGGGATTTATTTTAATTTGTTTGCGTTCGCCTCTGAAGAAATCAAATGCGGGTGCGGTTTTGTTGCGCCAAACTTCCGTAATCGTTTTCTTGATTTCGGCAGTTTCTTTGATTTGTTCTTCGTTTAGTTCTTCGTAAACAACGGGCGGACAGTCAAACTTGTAACTGCCTAGTTTAATCGAAAGAAAATCATCTTCTTTAAGCACGTATGCTAAATATTCCTCGTTCCAATCAAGCAGTTCGAGCAACTGTGAATAGGGCAGGATGTGCCAGTTTTGTTTAATTATAGTTATGTAACCGCGTGTCATCCACTGTGATAAATCGCTCTGCTCGGGAAGGCCCATATCAGCAGCGATTTTTTCAATAACGGAAACATCAACGCGCAAAACTTTAGCAATTTGTTCTTTTGAAACGGTTTCCCAATTTCTGAAAACAAACGCCTGCATACGCGTTGGAAAATGTAAAAGTTCAAGGTTTGTACCTTCTCTGACTTCGGGCAAAACGTAGTCTGCCATAAAAACACCACTTTTCAGGTGCGGCAAAAATGCCGCACCCGTTTTAATTTACTCTTTGTAAAAAACCTCGTTAAGTTCATCGTAATAATGTTCTTTATCGTGATGAAGAAAACAGGGCTTTGAAAAGGTCCACCATCTTTGCATAACTTCACTTGAATCCATAATACGCATATCGGCGCTATAATCGTCACCTGTGTATTCGTAATATGTAAAAACCTCGGTGCCGCGAACAGATATGGAATAATGATGAATGTTGCATTTTTCAAGCAATTCCATAAGGTCGGGCCAGGGTTTGCTGTGAAGTTCTATGTAATCGTCAACCTTTTCGGGTTTCAAATCGGAATGTAGTGTAAATCTAATCATAATTATTTAGCACAGTATCCGGTTACATAGTAACCAAGATTGTGTCTGCGGTCAAGTCTTCCGAAACTTGCGCAAACAGGAATGTCAGAGAGCAGTTCTAATGAATACTGTCCAAAAGGAATCCTGTACTGTTCTTCGCAGAATGGAAGGTCTGTGCGGAAGCAAATAACGCGCTCTGCGGGAATGGTAAGGTGAAGTCCCTTTACGGGTGCTTTATCCTCAAAATAGAGGTTTACAGTGATGTGTGCGTCCTGTTCTGCACGGTTGGTAATCATAAGTGCCTCGTGACCGGGCAGAGTCATATCGTCGCCGTTGCCGGGAAGGTCGCCGTCAACGAACATATAATGTTTGTATCCAATTTCGTTCATAATAGTTCTCCTAACGCCCGAAAGTATGCCCGTTAAGGCAGGTTCGGGATTGATTTTTTTGGCTTAAAGGTCTTTCATAAAGTATTCAAAGAGTTTCGGTGAGAGCGGGTCGCAACCTGTTTCGGTAATTACAAAGCCTGTTTCAATACGTCCGCCGTAAAGTTCGGGATGACCGAAGAAACTTACGTCAACGTTAACAAGCATGCCGGGTGCTAACTCAAAGTCACCGTTAGGACCGAAGAACGGAGCCTCTGCTTCCATAAGTCCCAGAGAATGTGCAAACGGACAAACAATGTACTGTGAAAGTCCGTGCTTTTCGTAATAAAGGCGACCGGG
>JAFPBM010000014.1 GCA_017424125.1 Clostridia bacterium
GCAGGTGTTCCGATTTCTGCAATTATATTTGGCGGACGCCGTGCAAAGACTGCTCCCCTTGTATATCAGTCAAAGGATTGGGAGAACGGTGTATTTGTTGGTTCTGCTATGGCTTCAGAGACAACAGCAGCTGCAGCAGGTGCTGTTGGTGTTGTTCGTCGTGACCCGATGGCAATGCTTCCGTTCTGCGGATACCATATGGCTGATTACTTTAAACATTGGCTTGATATGGGCAAAAAACTTGGCGACAAGGCTCCCAAGATTTTCAACGTAAACTGGTTCCGTACAGACGACGAAGGCAACTTCATTTGGCCCGGATTTGGCGACAACATGCGCGTTCTCAACTGGATTATCGACCGTTGCGAAGGCAAAGCCGACGCCAAAGAAACCGCTATCGGCTACGTTCCGAATGCAACCGATATCGACTTGACTGAACTTGATATCGACCTTGCAACCGTTGAGAGCATTCTTGAGGTTGATAAAGACGTTTGGACAAAAGAAGCAGCAGAGATTGAAGAGCACTACAAGAAGTTCGGCGATAAACTCCCCGCAGAACTCAAAGCACAACTCGAAACTCTTAAATCAAACCTTAATAAATAATTTTAAAAGCCGAAGAAAAATCTTCGGCTTTTTTATTGACTAAAATGAATTTTGCGGTTAAAATATAATAGAACGGAGGAATGAAAAATGAACGAAGAATACAATCCGGATATAGTAACCCTTACAGATGATGACGGTAAGGAATATACCTTTGAAATTTTGGACGCCGTTGAGACCGACGATGCAAGATATCTTGCATTGCTTCCTGTTCACGACGACCCGAAAAAACTTCTCGACGACGATGGTGAACTTGTTATAGTACGTGTTAACGAAGAAGACGGCGAAGAGTTTTTTGAAGAGATAGAGGATGACGATGAGTATGAAACCATTGCCGATGCCTTTATTGACCGACTTCAGGATTTCTTTGAAATAGACGAACAGTAGAACATATTAAAACACACGTCCTGCCTTGTACGCGGACCGAACTATTATAACCCTACAAGTTTTTTATTGGGGCTGTTGCTTTGACGGCAGGTTTGCAGACCTCCCGCTGCGGCTTTGATCGTACGCGGAAGAAGGGAGCGCGAAACCGTCTCGCTTGCACCCACCTGCTAATTGCAGGTTATCATTAGTTCATTACGGCAAGGTGGGATATTTATTTTACGCAGTTTTGTGTTGTTTTGGAATGTTTACAAATTTTGTAAAATATTGTATAATATGGTAAAATCATAGAAAAAGGTGGGGATGATATGAGAGCAACAGGCATAGTACGTCAGGTTGACCGTCTTGGAAGGATAGTAATTCCTATGGAAATACGCAAAAAGTTTGATATGATTGATGATGAAGACAGTTTTGAAATCTTTGTCGAGGATGATAAAATCATTCTGAAAAAATATCAGCCCGGTTGCCTTTTCTGCGGCGAAACCGAGGGTACTGTAACCCTCAAAGGCCACGTTGTCTGCAAGGAATGTACCAAAAAACTTTCCGAACTTGCAACAAGCGATTTCTAAATTACATAAAAACACCGAACGTTTTAAACGTTCGGTGTTTTCTTTTTATTCTTCGGTTTTTTCTATTAGAGCAATATTGAGTTCTTTTAACTGAATATCGTCAACGGGTGCGGGTGCGCCACTCATAAGTTCGCTCGATGTTGCAACCTTCGGGAAAGCCGTAACGTCGCGTATAGAGTCGCAACCAAGCATGGTCATACAAAGTCTGTCAAGACCAATGCCCATACCGCCGTGCGGTGGTGCGCCGTAGCGGAATGCGTCGGTAAGGAATCCGAATTTCTGGTGCGCTTCTTCATCCGAAAGACCGAGTGCGCGGAACATACGGTTTTGCAGTTCGGGGTCGGTAATACGGATAGAACCGCTTGAAAGTTCGATACCGTTCAAAACAAGGTCGTATGCCTTGGCATAAACCTTTGACGGGTCGGTGTCAAGGTAGGGGATACACTCGTCAAGCGGCGAGGTAAACGGATGGTGCATAGCGTCCCAACCGCCCGTTTCTTCGTTATATTCAAAGAACGGGAATTCTACAATCCAAAGCGGATTAAACGTATCGGGAATGATGTCAAGTTGACGTGCAACCTGTAAACGCAGAGCGCCAAGAACGCTCAAAACTGTTTTCTTGCGGTCAGCAACGAAGAGTACAACGTCACCCTTTTCGGCACCTGTGCGCTCGTAAATTGCCTTCATTTCGTCCTCAGTCATAAATTTGGAGAATGAGCAGGAAGGCTCGTCCTCAACCCAACGAATGAAAGCAAGGCCCTTAGCGCCAATTCCGCGTGCATATTCGTTAAGTTTGTCAACTTCTTTGCGGGTAAGCGTTGCAGCGGCGCCTTTTGCGTTAATTGCACGTACTGTTCCGCCGTTTGCAACAGCACCCGAAAATACGCCGAAACCGCAGTTTTCTACAATGTCGGAAACGTCTATGAGTTTCATATCAAAACGCGTGTCAGGCTTGTCGCTGCCGTACTGTTCCATAGCCTCGTTAAACGTAAGACGCGGAATAGTACCGATTTCAACATCCAAAACCTCTTTGAAAACGCGTTTTATAAAGCCTTCAATCATAGATAAAACGTCTTCCATATCCACAAATGACATTTCAAGGTCAATCTGTGTGAACTCGGGTTGACGGTCGGCACGCAGGTCTTCATCGCGGTAGCAACGTGCAATCTGCATATATCTGTCAAATCCCGAAACCATAAGAAGTTGTTTGTACATCTGGGGCGATTGGGGAAGAGCAAAGAAACTACCTGGATGTACGCGTGAGGGAACAAGATAGTCACGTGCGCCCTCGGGGGTTGATTTGATAAGGGTGGGTGTTTCAATCTCAATAAATCCGTTCTCGTCAAAATAATCGCGTGTAACCTTTGCGATTTTGTGGCGCATAAGAATGTTGCGCTGTAAAACGGGACGACGCAGGTCGAGATAACGGTATTTAAGGCGTAAATCTTCTTTGGCACCTGTATCATCCAAAATTTCAAACGGCGGTGTTTCTGCCTGACCGAGAATTTTAAGTGTTGTTACAAAAATTTCAATCTTGCCGGTGGGAATATCGTTGTTAACCGACGAACGTTCGCGTACAATACCCTCTGCCATAAGAATGTATTCAGAACGAACGGTGAATGCCTTATCAAAAATTTCGCGTTCGGTTTTATCGTCAAATGCAAGTTGTACAATGCCTGTGCGGTCGCGCAAATCAATGAAAATGAGTTGTCCCAAATCGCGCTGACGTGCAACAAAGCCCGCAACGGTAACGGTTTTTCCAATATCGCCTTCACGCAACGTTCCGCAATATGCGGTGCGCTTTAGTGTGCCCATTGTATCAAGTTTCATAATATTACCTCACTATATTTTGGCATCGAAAATGCCGTCTAAAATATTATTTTCCTTTAATTTGTAAACGGTGTCGCAAATTGAGTCGAGCGAAAATTCACACTGTTCGCCCGTTTTCATATTTTTGATTTTTGCCTTACCGTTTTCCAGTTCGTCGTCACCCAAAACAACCGTGAAAGCGGCGCCGACCTTGTCGGCATACTTCATTTGCGCCTTAAGACCTCTACCTGTAATATCGGTGAGTGCTATAAATCCTTCGTCGCGCAGTTTGCGGCAAAGTGCGGACGCTTTAAGCGCGGCGGCACTTCCCATCGGTGCTATATAAACGTCGGCTGTTGCTGTTTCGGGGATAGCGGCATTTTCCGCTTCCATAATCATCAAAAGACGTTCAATTCCCATACCGAAACCTAAAGCGGGGGTTGCGGGACCTTGCATCTGTTCAACAAGACCGTCATATCGTCCTCCACCGCAAACGGTAGCCTGTGCACCCAAACTTGTGGATACAAATTCGAAAACCGTTTTGGTG
This sequence comes from Clostridia bacterium, assembly GCA_017424125.1. GTDB lineage: Bacteria > Bacillota > Clostridia > Oscillospirales > Acutalibacteraceae > SIG589. The sequence goes on from JAFPBM010000014.1 coordinate 3,907, forward strand.
TAGTAATCAAGTCCGCGAACAATCTGCGGGTCAACCGAAAACTCGATTTCTGCAGCAGAGAGATGTGCCTTAACGCCCTCAAAATGTTCTTTGCACTCGTCACAAAGATAGTCGAGCACAACGGGTGCATTCGCGGCAACCGCGGCACATTCGGGACATTTACAGTCCAAAATTCGCATTGGGTTGCGGTCAAGTCTTTCTATACAAGTTTTGCAAAGTGAATCACTCTTGGATTTAAAATACTCCTTGAGTGCCGCGTGATAGTTCTTGCGGCATTCGGGACAACCGATTGAGTTTATGTGCAGGCTGTAACTTTTAAGCCCCAAAGAGCGTAGCAGTGTATCTGCAAGCATAATAACCTCTGCATCGGCGGCGGGGCTTTGCGCGCCAAAACATTCAATACCGAATTGGTGGAATTCACGCAGTCTTCCTGCTTGCGGTTTTTCATAGCGGTAGCAACCACCGATATAACAAACCTTAAGCGGCATAGGTCCTGCGAGTAATCCGTGCTCAATAACCGAACGTACAACACCGGCCGTAAGTTCGGGACGAAGTGTTATTGAACGTCCGCCTTTATCAAGGAATGTATACATTTCCTTTTGA
>JAFPBM010000094.1 GCA_017424125.1 Clostridia bacterium
CGGCGAATACACGTTGGGTGGACAAAAAATATTCTATGACGGCACAATCTGCCGTTTGGAAGACGGAACTATAGCGGGTAGCGTTTTGCACCTTAATCATGGTGTTTGGAACGTTTATAAAAATTCCGACATTCCGCTTTATGAGTGTGTAAATTGCGCATCACTCAATCCCGCAACAACAATTGGACTGCAAGACAGCAAAGGTTCACTTGAAAAGGGTAAAGACGCTGATATTATAATAACCGATGATGAATTTGAGGTAACCACTACCATAATAAAAGGAGATATTAAATATGAATCTTAAAGTTAATGCAAAATTAGATAAACAGTTTGCGCCACTGTCACTTGTCTGCCGCGAAATGCGCGAGAGCACAAAAGATAACGGGCAGGATATAGTTGTTGCGGTTGTTCGCAACAAGGGTTATACACAAACATATAAAACCCGCATTTTCAAGGATAATACAGGCCACGATGAGCAGAACTTCCGTTTTGTAGAGCGTATTGCAAAATCACTTTTGTGGGTTGCGGGCGGATATAAAATTATCATTGCGGGTAGCAGTGTTGTTGGCGAAAAAATTAAAGCCGCGTATACAAAAGAGGGACTTCGCGCGTTTGACGTCGGTTTTATGGAGCGCGTTTATGAAACAAAATTCGAAGTAGAGGTTGTATCGCTCGAAGATGCGCCCAAAAACGTCTCTGCCGCCGCACCGGTCGGCCGTCATCTTGATGGTTGCCGTATTGGCTTTGATGCGGGCGGAAGCGACCGTAAAGTCAGCGCCGTTATAGATGGTGAAACGGTATATTCGGAAGAGGTTGTTTGGTTCCCGAAAACAAATCCCGACCCTAACTATCACTATGAGGGTATAAAGAGCGCAATGCAAACAGCCGCATCGTATATGCCTCGTGTTGATGCAATCGGCGTATCAAGTGCGGGTGTGTACGTTGATAATCGCATAATGGTTGCATCACTTTTCTTAAAGGTAAAAGAAGACGATTTTGAAAAATCAGTTAAAAATATGTATATAGACGTCGCAAAAGAAATTGGAAAAGATATTCCGCTTGAGGTTGCAAACGACGGCGACGTTACCGCACTGGCGGGTGCTATGGATTTGGGCGATAACTCGGTGCTGGGTATCGCAATGGGCACAAGTGAAGCGGGCGGATACGTTGACCCCGACGGAAATATAACGGGTTGGCTTAACGAACTTGCTTTCGTTCCTGTTGATTTCTGCGAGGATGCTATGGTCGATGAGTGGTCGGGCGACTATGGTTGCGGCGTTAAGTATTTTTCTCAAGACGGCGTAATCAAACTCGCACCTTTCGCGGGTATAGAACTTGACGAAAATTTGTCCCCCGCCGAAAAACTCAAGGTCGTACAAAAACTTATGGAACAAGGCGATGAGAGAGCCGCCGATATATACGATACAATCGGTGCATATTTCGGCTACGCAATCGCTTACTATACGGAGTTTTATGATATCAAACACGTGCTTATAATGGGCAGAGTAACTTCAGGCAAAGGCGGAGAAATTTTGTTATCCCGCGCACAAGAGGTGTTAAACACAGAATTCCCCGAACTTGCAAAGCAGATAAAACTGCACATACCGGACGAAAAATCTCGCCGCGTAGGCCAGTCGGTTGCCGCCGCAAGCCTGCCTAAAATAGACTAATTAAAAAAGGCCAAGTGAAAACTTGGTCTTTTTTGTTGGCGGTGACGGAGTGATTCGCCCACTGCGCTACCGCTTGCCACCGACACGCACCCGACCTTTGCAACCATTCACCGAAAGGTTGCAATTCGGCAGAGCCGAACCGGTCTGTTCGAATCTCTTATTTTATCTACTTAAAAAAACACCAACCATAAAGGTCGGTGTTTCTTATTGGCGGTGACGGAGAGATTCGAACTCTCGTGCGGTTGCCCGCAAACGCATTTCGAGTGCGCCCCGTTATGACCACTTCGATACGTCACCATATATTTGTTAATTCCTTTTGGAATATAACAGCTTTTAATTGCGCGAAACGGGGCCGCCCCGTTATGTCCTGTTGCGGTGCCCGAAATTTTTATACACTTACGTGTAAAAATTTCGACCGCGGCCACTCCTTGTACCTCGCTTAATCTGCCACCGGCAGCGCTCGGCACCGTCCCCACTTCGATACGTCACCATATATTGTACACGTTTAATACTCGCGCTCAATTATTATATGATTTAGCAGCGGCTTTGTCAAGAAAAACTTGCTATAATCTATTGTTTGCTATATAATTGTCCTATAGTGAGGAAGGGGGATTTTATGTTTACGCGTATTAACAGTTTTGGACTTTACGGCATAGACGCTTACGCGGTGCCGGTTGAGGCGGATATTTCAACGGGACTACCCGCGTTTGATATCGTAGGCCTTGCCGATACCGCCGTTAAAGAATCGCGCGACCGTGTTCGTTCGGCGATTAAAAATTGCGGTTTTAAATTCCCGCTCGGTCGCATAACCGTAAACCTTGCTCCCGCCGATAAGCGCAAAGAGGGCACGCTTTACGACCTGCCCGTTTTGGTTGCGCTTTTAGTAGCATCTTCACAACTCAAAGCCTTTTTGGACGATGCCGCTTTTTTAGGTGAGGTCTCGCTTGATGGCAGAGTGCGCGCGGTAAACGGTGTGCTTGCAATGGCGATTTTTGCCAAAAAACAGGGCATAAAGCGTCTGTTTGTTCCCGCCGAAAACGCGGCAGAAGGCGCCGTTGTTGTGGGCATTGATATTTTGCCCGTAAACACAGTTGCAGAACTTTTCTCCTGCCTTACGGGCGAACTTAAAATCGCCCCCGCAAAACCGATAGAAAACCGTAAGGATAATGTGTTAAGCGTGCTCGATTTTGCCGACGTTAAGGGACAAACAATACCCAAAAAAGCGCTTGAGGTTGCCGCCGCTGGCGGTCACAACGTGCTTCTAATCGGCCCTCCGGGTTCGGGTAAAAGTATGCTTGCTAAGCGTATGCCAACTATTTTGCCGCAGATGACCCACGAAGAATCGATTGAAGCGACCAAAATTCATTCTGTTGCGGGTGTTTTACCGTCGGATACGTCGCTAATAACCACACGTCCGTTCCGTGCGCCCCACCACACAGTTTCGACTGCCGGAATGGCAGGTGGCGGCACAATTCCGCGCCCGGGTGAAATTTCTTTGGCGCATAACGGCGTTCTGTTTTTGGACGAATTGCCTGAATATCACCGCGACGTTATGGAGGCTTTGCGGCAACCTATTGAAGATGGACGTGTTACAATTTCTCGCGTGGCGGGAACGCTTACATATCCTTGTTCAATCACCTTGATTGCGGCTATGAATCCCTGTCCGTGCGGATTTTTCGGTCACCCTAAAAAAGAGTGTACCTGCACACCGCGACAGGTCTCAAAATATCTTTCAAGAATTTCGGGACCGATGCTCGACCGTCTCGATATTCACGTTGAGGTGCCGCCTGTTGATTTTGATGCGCTCAAATCAAAAGGCAATGAGGAAACTTCGGCACAAATTCGCGCACGTGTTGATAAGGCGCGCGAGATTCAAAATGCGCGTTATAAAGGTACGGGCATAACCTGCAACGCAAGACTTACACCTGCGATGCTTGAAAAGTTTTGTGTTCTCTCACCCGATGCCGAAAACGCGCTCAAAACAGTCTTCGATAAAATGGGTATGTCGGGCCGCGCGTATGACAGAATACTTAAGGTTGCGCGAACCATTGCCGACCTTGATAATTCTGCCACTATAGAAACTGCGCATATCTTACAAGCGATACAATTTCGCAGTCTTGACAGAAAATATTGGGGAAACTGACTTGACA
>JAFPBM010000015.1 GCA_017424125.1 Clostridia bacterium
CTTATCTGGCGTTCCTTGAGAAGTTCGGTATCCATACCCGTCGCCGTAACAACGCAAAGCGCACTTCCGTGCATAACCGAACAACCGCAGAAAACCATATTAAATCTTTCTGCAAGGGGAGCAATGTCCTCAAGCGTGCCATCGGCGTTTTTTTGTACGGGTGCATCGGAGTGGGTGAGTGCCGCTTCGTTACAGATAAGCGCGTTTGCAGCGATAATTCTCGCGTCGGCACAGATATAGTCGCCCTCTTTTAAAATAATCAAGTCACCGGGAACAAGGTCGGAAGAGTCCACAACCTTTTTTATACCCTCTCTAATAACCGTTGCCGCGGGCGAAGAAATCTCTCGCAAGGTTTCGGTTGTGGCTTCGGTTTTAATCTCTTCATAAGCGGCGATAGTCGCATTTACAAGAAGTATTGCAAAAATAAGAATGGGCGAAAACCACTGCCTGTCCTTTGTAATAAGCGTTACAACAATGGAGAGTGCTGCAACGCATAAAATGGCAATGGTAGAAAAATTTCCAAACTGCGCCAAAAAGCATTTAAAAAACGAGCGGGGCGTCTTGTGGGATAAAACGTTGCTTCCATAGGTTTTAAGTTTCTCCTGCGCCTCTGAATTGGAAAGACCTTTTTCTTTGTCGGTCTTTAATATATTTATAATGTCATCAAGCGGTTCGCTGTGCCATATCATAAAAATAAACCTCCGTTTTTAGGATTATTTTATAATTTTACTATATAATTCCAAATAAATCAATAATTTGTGTTTTACTAATTGGAAAATATGTGTTACAATATATTGTAAATTTTTCTTTTGGAGGCTCAAAATGGATTGGACCGAAATTATAATAAGCGTAGAAGCGGCATTTTCTGATACTGCCGCCGCCATTGCAAATATGGTTGTACCGTACGGAATATATATAGAAGATTATTCCGATATGGAAGAGGTAGCGCCCGAAATTGCACATATTGATTTAATCGACGAGGAATTGCTTAAAAAGGATAAAACCCGCGTTAATATTCATCTATATATAGCCGAGGAGGAAAACGCCTTCGAAGCGGTCGCGTTTTTGCGTGAGCGTCTTCGCGCCGAGGGAATAGATGCCAAGGTTGAAAAAACTTCGGTTAACGATAAAGAGTGGGCGGAAAACTGGAAAAAATATTTCAAACCGACCGAGATTGGCAAACGCCTTGCCATTTGTCCAAGTTGGGAGAATTACGATAACAGGGAAAACCGCAAAATTTTGAAAATTGACCCGGGCGCCGCTTTCGGCACAGGTACCCACGCAACTACAAGTATGTGTCTTGAGGTTTTGGACGAATATATAGAGGGCGGTGAAACAATACTCGACGTCGGTTGCGGCAGCGGAATTTTAAGCATAGCGGGCGTCCTTTTAGGTGCTAAAAACGCTATCGGCGTTGATATAGACGCACAGTCGGTAAAGGTCTCGCGTGAGAATGCAGAGATGAACGATTTAAGTGGCAAAACCGAATATATCTGCGGAAACCTTACGGACAAGGTTGATGGTAAGTTTTCGGTTGTCTGCGCCAATATAGTTGCCGACGTTATAATTTCGCTCTGTGACGGAATAGATAAATATATGGAAGAAGATGCACTGTTTATCTGTTCGGGCATAATTGATTTAAGGGCGGACGAGGTAAAAGCCGCACTCGATAAAAACGGTTTTGTCATAATAAAAGAATGCGTAAAGGAAAATTGGAACGCGTTTGTAACACGAAAGGTGCGTTAAAATGCTGGAGTTTGAAGAACAAAGATTAAAACTTGAGGGATTAAAACCCGAACTTGCCGATTTGAAGGAAGCGTTGGCACTTGATAAACTGAAAAAGGAAATTGAAGAACTTGAAAATGCCGCCGCACAGGACGGATTTTGGGACGACGTGGAAAACTCTCAAAAGGTACTGCAAAAAACAAGTCAGTTAAAGGCGCGCGTTGAAAGATACGATAACCTCGCGGCAAAGTACGAGGATACTTTAACGCTTATCGAACTCGCCGACGAAGAGGGCGATTTAACACTGCTTGACGAAGTGCTTACAGACGTTAGCGCTTTTGAAGAGCAACTGTCGGCACAGCGCCTTGAAACTCTGCTTTCGGGAGAATACGACAGTAAGAATGCAATCTTAACCTTCCACGCGGGAGCGGGTGGTACCGAGGCGCAGGACTGGAATGAAATGCTTGTACGTATGTATACCCACTGGGGTGAACGCCACGGCTTCAGCGTCAAGATGGTCGACTTTCTTGACGGTGAAGAAGCAGGACTTAAAAGTGCCGTACTGGTAATCGAGGGGCTTAATGCCTATGGCTATCTCAAAAGTGAAAACGGCGTACACCGCTTGGTGCGTATCTCTCCCTTTGATTCATCAGGCAGACGCCATACCTCTTTTGCATCGATTGAGGTTATGCCTGAAATCGACGACGACGCTAACATAGAAATAAGGGAAGAGGATTTAAAGGTTGATACCTACCGTTCGGGCGGTGCGGGCGGACAGCACGTTAACAAGACAGAATCGGCAATCCGAATAACCCATATTCCTACGGGAATAGTTGTTGCCTGTCAGAACGAACGCAGTCAGCACCAAAACAAAGAGGTTGCGCTTAAGATGCTCAAATCCAAACTCATAGAGATTAAGGAAAGGGAACATCTTGAGAAAATAGAGGATATAAAAGGTGTACAAAAAGAGATTGCTTGGGGTTCTCAAATCCGTTCTTACGTCTTTATGCCTTATACACTCGCAAAAGACCATAGAACAGGTTTCGAAAGCGGCAATATAAACGCCGTAATGGACGGTGACCTCGACGGCTTCATAAACGCATATCTCAAAATGAACTCAAAATAATTTTATTTGTCAAAAAAGCGGCTTTTTCTGCGGAAAAAGTCGCTTTTAAAATTTTTTTTAAAAAGTTCTTGACAGTTGACAAATATTGGGATATAATAGTAAACTGCTTAATAGTGGGTTAATCTGCGCTCATTGTATCAAAAACTGATTTTAAAGCGCTGATTTTTTCCAACCGTTTAGCCATTATTCAGGACGGAAAAAATATAAATTTTTTCGTTTAATATAATAAGGAGTGATTAAAGCCTATGGTCGAGGTTAAACCTGTAAAACTCGGTAACAACGAGAGAATGAGTTTTTCAAAAATCAACGAGGTTATTGATATGCCCAACCTCATTGAAGTTCAGAAGGACTCATACAAGTGGTTTGTCGAAGAAGGTTTGAAAGAAGTATTTAGGGATATGTCTTCAATCACCGATTACACCGGTAATCTTGAATTGAAGTTTATCGACTACCGCTTCGACGAAGAGCCCAAATACAGCGTTACGGAGTGTAAAGCACGTGATACGACGTATGCAGCACCGCTGCGTGTACTCACACAACTTTACAATAAAGAGACCGGAGAAATCAAAGAAAGCGAAGTGTTTATGGGTGACTTCCCACTTATGACCGAGTCGGGAACATTCGTAATCAACGGTGCAGAACGTGCAGTTGTATCGCAGTTAGTACGTTCCCCCGGTGCATATTTTGATTTCAGGCGCGAGGAGAAGAGCGGAAGAAAACTCTTCCTTTCTACAATTATTCCTAACCGCGGCGCTTGGCTCGAATATGAAACAGACCAAAGCGACGTTATATATGTAAGAATAGATAAAAACCGCAAACTGCCCCTTTCCACGTTCCTTCGTGCAATCGGCGGTATTTCGGAATACTCTCTTGCAACAAACAGCGAAATAGAAGAGGTTGTCGGTACCGATATCAAACTCGAAAACACGTTTGAGAAAGATACTACCGCCAACACAGAGGATGCACTTATTGAGGTTTATAAGAAACTTCGTCCGGGCGAACCTGCAACGGTTGACGGCGCAAAGGCACACCTTGAGCAACTTTTCTTCGACGTTCGCAGATACGATTTGTCGCGCGTTGGCCGTTACAAATATAATAAAAAGTTTGCTATTGCACTTCGTATCAATGGCAAAACCTTGTCACGTCCCGTTGCTGACCCCATGACAGGCGAACTCATAGCCGATGCGGGTGAACTCCTTAATAAGGACAAGGCTCTTCTTATCCAGAAAAAGGGTGTTGACGCAGTATATCTTGACGTTATGGACGCAGAGGGCAACCGTTCAGAAGTTAAGGTTCTTTCCAACAAAATGGTTGACATTAAGGATTTCGTTGATTTTGATACCGAAGAACTCGGTGTTAATGAGTGGGTATCTTTCCCCGTTCTCAAACAAATCCTTGAAAATAACGATTCTGTTGAGGACATCAAGGAGTCAATCAAGACCCGCATAGACGACCTTATTCCGAAACACATCACGGTTGATGACATTTTGGCATCAATCAACTACATCTTAGGTCTTTCGCACGATATTGGTACGGTTGACGATATCGACCACCTCGGCAACCGCCGTATCCGTTCGGTAGGCGAACTTTTACAAAACCAGTTCCGCGTTGGCTTCGCCCGTATGGAAAGAGTAGTAAGAGAGAAGATGACCTTACAAGCACAGGACACAGATGTTGTAACACCTCAAACACTTATCAACATCCGTCCCGTTGTTGCCGCGATAAAGGAATTCTTCGGTTCTTCACCGCTTTCACAGTTTATGGACCAGACCAACCCGCTTTCAGAACTTACACACAAGCGCCGTCTTTCGGCACTCGGTCCCGGCGGTCTTTCGCGTGACCGTGCAAGTTTCGAAGTGCGTGACGTTCACTACACACACTACGGACGTATGTGTCCGATTGAAACACCTGAAGGTCCTAACATCGGACTTATTTCCTATCTTGCAACCTTTGCCCGTATAAACGATTACGGCTTTATCGAAACACCTTTCCGCAAGGTTGATAAAGAAACAGGCAGGGTTCTTGACGAAATTGTATATCTTACAGCAGACGAAGAAGACGAGTATATCGTAGCACAGGCTAACGAGCCGCTTGATGAAAACAACCACTTCGCAAGAAGCAAGGTAAACGCACGTTTCCGTGACGGTTTCTTGGAGGTTGAGGCAGCCAAAGCCGACCTTATGGACGTTTCGCCCAAAATGGTTGTATCGGTTGCCACGGCAATGATTCCGTTCCTTGAAAACGACGATACCAACCGTGCTCTCATGGGTTCGAACATGCAGAAGCAGGCTGTTCCGCTTTTGCGCACCGAAAACCCGATTGTCGGCACAGGTATGGAATATAAAGCGGCCGTTGACTCTGGCGTTGTTGTTCTTGCAAAACGCGCAGGTACGGTAGAGTACGTTTCGGCAGACAAAATTGTTGTACGTGTTAAGGGCGGCGAGAGTGATGAGTATAACCTCATTAAGTTCTTGCGTTCCAACCACGGTACGTGTATAAATCAGAAACCGATTGTATCGGTTGGTCAGACCGTAGCAGAGGGTGAAGTAATCGCCGACGGTCCCGCAACCAGCAACGGTGAAATCAGTCTTGGTAAGAACGCCCTTATCGGCTTTATGACCTGGGAAGGCTACAACTACGATGACGCTGTTCTCATTAACCAGAAACTCGTGCGTGAAGATATGTATACTTCTATCCATATTGAAGAATACGAAATCGAAGCACGTGATACTAAGTTAGGACCCGAGGAAATCACACGTGACATCCCCAACGTTGGTGAGGATGCACTCAAAGACCTTGACGAGCGCGGAATTATCCGCATCGGTGCAGAGGTTACGGCAGGTGATATCCTTGTTGGTAAGGTAAC
>JAFPBM010000095.1 GCA_017424125.1 Clostridia bacterium
GCACGACGGCACCGATTTGCCGATAGAAATCCTCTGTGGTCGTCCGGGATTTATCAATTTTCTTGATGCTTTCAACTCCTGGCAACTTGTAAAGGAATTAAAAGCCGCATTGGGACTTCCCGCAGTAACTTCCTTTAAGCACGTAAGCCCCACGTCTGCTGCTGTTGGAATTCCGCTTTCAGACAAACTCAAAAAGGCTTGCTTTGTTGACGATATCGAGGGACTTGACGAGTCACCGCTTGCTTGTGCATACGCTCGTGCCCGCGGCACAGACAGAATGTGCTCTTTCGGTGACTGGGTAGCACTTTCCGACGTTTGCGACGTTACAACCGCAAAAATGATTAAGCGCGAGGTATCCGACGGCGTTATCGCACCGGGATATGAGCCGGAGGCACTCGAAATTCTTAAATCTAAGCGCAAAGGTAACTATAATATCGTTAAAATCGACCCCGACTTCGTTCCCGCCGAAATCGAGCATAAACAGGTTTACGGCATTACTTTCGAGCAGGGAAGAAACAATTTCGAAATCAACCGCGAACTGCTTTCCAACGTGGTAACTAAAAATAAAGATTTACCCGAAAGCGCAGTGCGCGACCTCATAATTTCACTTATCACACTCAAATATACACAGTCAAACTCTGTTTGCTTTGCCGTCGACGGACAGGCAATCGGCGTTGGCGCAGGTCAACAGTCGAGAATCCACTGCACCCGTCTTGCAGGCAGCAAGGCAGATACTTGGTTCTTGCGTCAGCACGATAAGGTATTAAACTTACCTTTCAAGGCAGAACTCGGCAGACCCGAGCGTGACAACGTAATCGACGGTTACATAAACCAGAACGAAGAAGATGTTTGTGCCGACGGCAATTGGCAGAACTACTTCACAGAGCAACCGTCACCCCTCACAGACGAGGAGAAAAAAGCATATCTTGCAACAATTGATGGCGTAGCCGTTGGTTCGGATGCTTTCTTCCCGTTTAGCGATAACATAGAACGCGCATACCGCAGCGGTGTTAAATATATAGCAGAGCCGGGCGGTTCCATTCGTGATGACCTTGTAATTGAGTGCTGCGATAAATACGATATCGCAATGGCATTTACAGGAATGCGCTTGTTCCACCATTAATGGAGGGTAAAGAATGAAAGTTCTTGTTGTAGGTGGCGGCGGAAGAGAACACGCCATCATCAAAAAGTTAAAACAAAATAAAGATATAAGCGAAATTTTCGCTCTCCCCGGCAACGGCGGTATAGCGGCAGACGCAACCTGTGTACCGATTAGCGCAACCGACGTTGAGGGAATTGTGAATTTCGCACGTGACAAAAAAATAGATTATGCCGTAGTCGCCCCCGACGACCCGCTTGTGCTCGGTTGTGTCGATGCACTTGAAAAGGTCGGCATCGATTGTTTCGGACCAAAAGCCAATGCCGCAATTATAGAGGGTAGTAAGGTTTTCTCTAAAAACCTTATGAAAAAATACGGTATTCCCACCGCACAGTATGAGGTGTTTACCGATATAGATTCGGCGCTTTTATACCTCGAAACCGCACCAATTCCCACCGTTATAAAAGCAGACGGTCTGGCACTCGGCAAAGGCGTTATAATTGCCTTAACACGTGACGAGGCTAAAGACGCCGTCCGTTCTATGATGGAGGATAAGGTCTTCGGCAAGAGCGGTGACAGTATTGTAATAGAGGAATTTTTGGAAGGACCTGAGGTTTCGGTGCTTTCGTTTACAGACGGCAAAACCGTCGTACCGATGGTTTCCTCAATGGACCATAAACGCGCAGGTGATAACGATACAGGCCTTAATACAGGCGGAATGGGCACAATTGCCCCCAACCCGTATTATACCGACGATATCGCTAAAGAGTGTATGGAAAAAATCTTCCTTCCCACAATAAACGCAATGAACGCCGAGGGACGCACCTTCAAAGGTTGCCTTTATTTCGGACTTATGCTCACCAAAAACGGCCCCAAGGTTATAGAATACAACTGCCGTTTCGGCGACCCCGAAACACAGGTTGTATTACCCCTCTTGGAAAGCGACCTTTTAACCGTTATGAGAGCCGTAACGAACGGCACTCTTGCGGATTGTCCCGTAAAATTCAAAGAGGAGAATGCCGCTTGTGTTATTATGGCGTCAAAGGGCTATCCCACCGCGTACGAAAAGGGATATGAAATCACCATCCCCGAAGACGTTGCGGATAACGTTTACGTAGCGGGTGCCGCATTAAAGGATGGAAAACTTCTTACAAGCGGCGGACGTGTGCTCGGCGTTACAAGTACGGCGGATACGCTCAAAAACGCTATAGATGCATCATATTCTCTCGTAAAGAAAATTCACTTTGATAATGCGTATTACAGAAGCGATATAGGCGCACGTGCGCTAAAGGCTGTGGAGGATAAATAATGGTATACAGAGTATATGTAGAAAAGAAAAAAGAACTCGCTAACGAGGCAAAAGCACTTCTTTCTGACGTGCGCGGTCTTTTAGGTATAAAGAGTTTAGAAGACGTCCGTGTTATAAACAGATACGACGCAGAAAACATCACAGAAGAACTTTTTACTTATGCAAAACAAACCGTCTTTGCAGAGCCGCAACTTGATATAGCGACCGATGACGTTGATTTGTCGGGCGCTACTGTGTTTGCAACAGAGTTTTTACCGGGCCAGTTTGACCAGCGCGCAGATTCTGCGGCGCAGTGCATACAAATAATCTCTCAAGGCGACCGCCCGACTATCCGCACCGCAAAGGTATATGCCCTTTACGGAAAACTGACGGACGAAGAGGTTGCAGAGATTAAAAAATACGTAATCAACCCCGTAGAAGCAAGGGAAGCGGCACTTCCTAAACCCGCAACCTTGAAAGCGGTTTACGAAATTCCGACAGAGGTTAAAACTCTCACAGGATTTATAAAACTTGACCGCGCAGGACTCGAAAGTTTTGTAAAAGATTACGGTCTTGCAATGGATGCGGATGATATTGCTTTTTGTCAGGAATATTTTAAAAGCGAAGACCGCGACCCCACAATCACCGAAATTCGTATGATTGATACGTATTGGTCAGACCATTGCCGTCATACAACCTTTTTAACTGTTATTGATGACGTTAAGTTTGAAGATGAACTTTTACAAAGTGCGTATGACGAATATATTGCCGTACGTAAAGAACTTGGCAGAACAAAGCCCATTTGCCTTATGGATTTGGCAACCGTTGCCGTTAAATATCTCAAAACACAGGGCAAACTCGACAAATTAGATGAGTCAGAGGAAATCAACGCCTGTACAGTTAAAATTGAGGTAGAGGTTGACGGCGTAGTGGAGCCTTGGCTTTTACTTTTCAAAAATGAAACTCACAACCACCCGACCGAAATCGAGCCGTTTGGCGGTGCCGCAACCTGTATCGGCGGCGCCATCCGAGACCCGCTTTCAGGCCGTTCGTACGTATACGGCGCAATGCGCGTAACGGGTGCCGCAAACCCGCTTAAACCTGTTTCAGAGACTATAAAAGGTAAATTGCCTCAGCGTAAACTCGTAACAACCGCCGCCGCGGGATATTCTTCCTACGGTAACCAAATAGGTCTTGCTACGGGTATTGTTGACGAGATTTATCATGACGGCTACGCCGCAAAACGAATGGAAATCGGTGCAGTTATTGCCGCAACTCCCGCAGAGAACGTTCGCCGTGAAGTTCCCGCACCGAGCGACGTTGTAATCTTGCTCGGCGGCGCAACAGGACGCGACGGTATCGGCGGCGCAACAGGCTCCTCAAAATCGCACAACGCACAGTCGGTTGAAACCTGCGGCGCAGAGGTACAAAAGGGTAACGCACCCGAAGAGCGTAAACTTCAGCGCCTTTTCCGAAACAGTGAAGTTACACGTATGATTAAACGTTGTAACGACTTTGGTGCAGGTGGTGTGTCGGTTGCAATAGGCGAACTTGCAGACGGCCTTTGCATTGACCTTAACGCCGTTCCCAAAAAGTACGAAGGCCTCGACGGTACAGAACTTGCAATCAGCGAATCGCAGGAAAGAATGGCGGTTGTCGTTGAAAAAGAGAACGTAGAGAAGTTTTTAACACTTGCCGAAAAGGAAAATCTTAACGCTTGTGCGGTTGCAGTAGTAACGGCGGAGCCTCGCCTTGTTATGAACTGGAACGGCAAGAAAATTGTTGATATCAGCCGTGAATTTTTAAATTCCAACGGCGCAGATAAACATATAAGCATTTCCCCCGCAAAACCCGAAAGTTATGATAAATGCATAAACGGCACGTTTACCGATAACCTTACTGCAATGGCAGGCGACCTTAATATATGCAGTAAACGCGGCCTTTCAGAGCGTTTCGACTCAACAATCGGCGCGGGTACAGTACTTATGCCTTTCGGCGGTAAAAACCAACTTACGCCCATTCAGGCAATGGTACAAAAAATCTCAACAGAGAAAAAACATACCGATAACTGTTCGTTTATGTCTTGGGGCTATAACCCATTCATAACCGAAAAGAGCCCGTATCACGGCGCATATCTCGCAGTGGTCGAGTCGGTATGTAAACTTATCGCCTCGGGCGCAGAATTTTCGGACGTTTATCTCACCTTCCAGGAATATTTTGCTCGCGTAGGAAAGGATAGCAAACTTTGGGGTCAACCCCTTTCTGCACTCCTCGGCGCATTCAAAGCACAAAAAGAACTCGGCATCGGCTCAATCGGCGGTAAGGATTCAATGAGCGGTACCTTTGAAGATTTGGATGTTCCGCCAACACTCGTTTCCTTTGCCGTAACAACGGGCAAAGTGTCAGAGGTTGTATCACCTGAGTTTAAGAACGCAGGCAATAAGGTTGTAATCTTGAAACCCGAATACGATAAAAACGGTCTGCCTGTTACCGCGTCGCTTATTGACACCTTTAATACCGTAACAAAACTTATGCGTGAAGGCAAAGCCGTTTCGGCATATACCTTAGGTCTCGGCGGAATGGCAGAGGCAGTTATGAAGATGTCGTTCGGTAACGCTTTAGGCTTTAAGTTCTCGGATAACTTGTCTCTCAACGATATATTCGGCTATAACTACGGCGCATTCATTCTTGAGGTAACAGGTGACGTTGACGCTACGGTTATCGGCGAAGTAACGGCAGACGGCAAGTTTACCTATAAAAACGAAACCCTTGCAGTAGACGATATTTTAAAGGTTTATGAAGATAAACTTGAAAGCGTTTACAGTTGCAATATTGAACAGGGAAAGGGAACTGTCGAAAACTTTTCGTACGCCGCAACTTCATATCCCGCGCCGGCTATCAAGGTTGCACGTCCAAAGGTTTTGATTCCCGCATTCCCCGGAACAAACTGTGAATACGATTCTGCAAAAGCAGTGCGTGACGCAGGTGCCGAACCGCAGATTATGGTTATTAATAACCTCTCCGCAGGTGGAATTCAGCGCTCGGTTGAAAACTTTGCAAACCTTATTAAAGAGTCACAAATGATATTTATCCCCGGTGGTTTCTCAGGCGGTGACGAACCTGACGGAAGCGGTAAATTCATAACCGCATTCTTCCGCAACGCCGCTATTAAAGAGGGCGTTCACGATTTACTTAATAATCGTGACGGTCTTATGTGCGGTATCTGCAACGGATTCCAGGCGCTTATAAAACTCGGTCTCGTACCTTACGGTAAAATAATCGATACCGATGAAAATTGCCCCACGTTAACCTTTAATACAATCGCACGTCACCAGTCGCGCATTGTACGTACACGCGTTGCATCCAATAAATCACCTTGGCTTTCACTCACCAACGTTGGCGACGTCTATAACGTTCCGATTTCACACGGTGAAGGACGCTTCCTCGCAAGTGAAGAACTTATAAAAGAACTTAGCATTAACGGACAAATCGCAACACAGTACGTTGATTTAGCGGGCAACGCCACAAGCGACGTTCACTTCAACCCCAACGATTCTATGTGCGCTATCGAGGGTATAACTTCACCCGACGGCCGCGTATTCGGTAAAATGGGCCATAGCGAGCGTATCGGCAAAGGACTTTACAAGAACGTAACAGGCGAATATGATATTCGTATGTTTGAGGCAGCCGTTAAATATTTTAAATAATAGGGGAGAGTAAAATGGCGTATAAAACCGATATTGAAATCGCACAGGAGTGCGAAATGTTGCCAATAGGCGAAATAGCAAAGAAAGCCCACGTTGACGATAAATATATCGAGCAGTACGGCAGATATAAAGCAAAAATCGACCTGAAACTTTTGGAGGAAACAGACCGCGAAAACGGTAAACTTATCCTTGTAACTGCAATAACCCCCACCCCCGCAGGCGAGGGTAAAACCACCACAACAATAGGCCTTGCCGATGGATTGAAAAGAATCGGCAAGGACGTAACGGTTGCCCTGCGTGAGCCCTCTTTGGGACCGGTCTTCGGCGTTAAGGGCGGTGCTGCAGGCGGCGGCTATGCACAGGTAGTACCTATGGAGGATATCAACCTTCATTTCACGGGTGACTTCCACGCAATCGGCGCGGCAAACAACCTTCTTGCCGCAATGCTCGATAACCATATCCAACAGGGCAACGCTCTCGGCATTGACGTCAGAAAAATCACATGGAAACGTTGCGTTGATATGAACGATAGACAACTTCGTTTTGTGGTAGACGGAATGGGCGGAAAGGCAAACGGCGTCCCGCGTGAAGACGGATTTGATATCACCGTTGCATCAGAAATTATGGCGGTGCTCTGCCTTGCAAATTCCATTACCGATTTGAAAGAAAGACTTTCAAAAATCATAGTAGGTTACACCTATGACGATAAGCCCGTAACCTGTGGCGAACTCAAAGCCGCAGGCGCAATGACCGCACTCCTTAAAGACGCTTTAAAACCCAACCTTGTGCAGACGCTTGAGGGTACACCCGCGTTTGTCCACGGCGGACCTTTTGCAAATATTGCGCACGGCTGTAACTCGGTTATGGCAACCAAACTTGCGCTTAAGATGGGCGACTACACCGTAACAGAGGCTGGATTCGGTGCCGATTTGGGCGCAGAAAAATTCCTTGATATTAAGTGCCGTATGGCAGGGCTAACGCCTGACGCGGTTGTAGTTGTTGCAACCGTTCGTGCGCTTAAAATGCACGGCGGACGCGCAAAAACCGAACTCGCAACAGAGGACATCGCGGCGCTTGAGAAGGGTATACCAAACCTTCTCCGCCACGTTGCAAACATTAAAAACGTATACAAACTGCCCTGTGTGGTTGCGGTTAACCGTTTCCCCACAGATACCGATAACGAGATTGATTTCATCATCAAAAAGTGTAAAGAACTCGGCGTAAATACCGTGCTTTCAACCGTCTGGGCAGACGGCGGCAAAGGCGGCGAAGACTTGGCGCGTGAGGTTGTGCGTCTTTGCGATGAGGAAAAAGGCGACTTCACGTTTTCGTATGAAGATGACCTTACTATCGCAGAAAAAATCGAAGCGGTTGTTAAAAAGGTCTACGGCGGCGACGGCATAACCATTATGCCCGCGGCAAAAAAACAAATTGAGCAACTCGAAAACCTCGGTTTCGGACGTTGCCCTGTTTGTATCGCCAAAACACAGTACAGTTTTTCGGACGACCCGACAAAACTCGGCGCACCCGAAAACTTCACAGTAACCGTTAAAAACGTCAAAGTTTCCGCAGGCGCAGGATTTATAGTAGTCCTCACGGGCGACATTCTCACGATGCCCGGTCTGCCAAAGGTTCCCGCGGCAGAGCGTATTGACGTCGATGAAAACGGCAAAATTACAGGACTTTTCTAAAACAAAAAGGACTTGCGAAAGCAAGTCCTTTTAATATTTTTATATGTATTTTAATCTTCGGTTACCGTGTTGCGTTGGAATTCTTTTGGGCTAATACCTCTGTGCGCTTTGAAAACGCGGAAGAAAGTGGAGATAGAGGGGAATCCCGCCTCATTAGAAATCTCGGTAACCGAAAGGTTAGAGCAAAGCAAAAGTTTCTCGGCCTGTTCAAGTCGGGTTTTGCAGATATACTGTGCAATCGACATACCGAAAGTGCTGTGGAAAATTTTGCTTAAATGTTTGTGAGTGTAAGAGAAGTGCTCGGAAATTTCTTTAAGGCTTAACTGTTCACGATAATGTAAATGTATGTAAAGTGCGATTTGCTGTGCGATGTTGCTATTTTTGTTCGCTTCGTTTTGCGGAAGGTTTAGATTTTTCTTGCGGATAATGTCAAGAAGAATCAAGTTAAGCAAACTCTTCTGATAAAGCGGACTGTAGGGTTTATCTTGGTCAACTTCGTCATTAAGCAGCGTAACCAAACGGTCGTCGACGTTGGTAACAACGAAACCTGTAGCAAGGTCTGATAAAAGTTCGGGGCTAATAAATTTCTCGGTAAAGTTGATGTTAAGTAGCGTAACGTTTGATTGTACCTCAAGAAACTCAACGTCTAAAGGAGTGCAAAGCTTAAGCGAACCTTTAGTAAGCAAAAAAGGCTTGTTGTCGATATAGGTAACAGCTTCGCCGTCAAGTATGTACTCAAGTTCGAAAATACTGTGCAAATGCGTTGGAAAACTGGAATTAAGCACACGTTTTTGAATGGCAATACCATTGTCACCGGCATCGCTTTTGGGAACTTCAAAAAGAGAATTTGACATCACGCAACTCCTTTCGTTAGTTAGACGAATAAAAAATTCGTTTTTAGTAACATCCTAAGT
This sequence comes from Clostridia bacterium, assembly GCA_017424125.1. Taxonomy (GTDB): domain Bacteria; phylum Bacillota; class Clostridia; order Oscillospirales; family Acutalibacteraceae; genus SIG589. The sequence continues at coordinate 8,700 of JAFPBM010000095.1, forward strand.
ATAACATAAAAGATGTACAAAAGTAAATATCGTTTTTGGGCAAATTTATGTCATTTTTGGCAATCTTTTGTGTTATTTGAGATAAATTATGTAAAAATACACATAAAATTAATTAAACCACACCATAGCCGTCCCCAAGAAAACGCGATAACGCAATTTTGTACAATTGCAAAAAACAAGATAGTTAAAAGAAAGTTTTTTCGGCACAAGTTCCAAAAAACAATTTGTAGAATCTCATTTTTATTAAAAATAGCCCAAAAAAACAAAAGATAATGAAAAATGAGATTTTTTTGGGGTAAGAGTGTGAAAAATGAGGTGGTCGTCAATCCCGTTTCCTGATTTTCTTCTTCAATTTTTAACCCATTCATGGCAATATCCATGTAATGCGGTACTTCCTCATTGGCAAAGCTTTCTGTAACGACACCATTTACCTTTAAAAAGGTGCGAAATCCTGTCGTTTTTACATTCTGATAAGCTTGATGCGCCGGATAAAATTCCATAATGGAATGGTCCTTATTATCCACGCCAAAGCTTACCACCGCTTGCCCACGGTTTACATAATAGCACCAGATCGGGGTACCTTCGATTCCGGAAATCCCTGGCAAAAAGCTTGCAAATGTAGATGCTTTGCCATAATTTTTCATAATAAAATGTTTTGTTTCCTGTATCATTCGATTGTCCTCATTTCTTTGTAAAATCATTGCC
>JAFPBM010000096.1 GCA_017424125.1 Clostridia bacterium
AAACCCCGACGGACAGATATTCTGTCCGTCGGGGTTTATTTTATATCAAATTTCTGATTTAACAAAATTTATATAACAAAAATTAAGATGTTTATAAAAAGGCTCCCTTGTGTAAAGGGAGGCTTTTTCTACCTCCCGGAAGGTAATTTTATAAAATTAACTAAATATATTTACATATCCGGAAATTTGTGATATAATAATTATGCCAAACGAACTTAATAATCGCGCTGATAGGTATATTTTTTCTTTAAGGGATAATTATACCTTTTTTGTGCATACCATTAAACGAATCCATTTGGTAAAAATGCGACTCCCGTTTGATGGTGTATATACCTATCTGCGTATAAGTTCGTTTGGCGACAACTTGGAGTTTGCATTTTTCGGTGCGTAGCTTCGGTTGCGCACCTTTTTATATGCTGATGGGGGATATATGAACAAGAACATTCAAGAAAAGATCATGGACATTACAGGTATTGAGCTTACGCCGGGAAACCCTACCGTTTGTCTTGGTAACGGCGAGCAAGGTTTTGAGTGTTGTTGCGACGAGTGTGATTACTTTTTGCTTTGTTTTCCCGAGTTTGATGTTCAAATCAAAAAAGAAAATATTGCTACAAGTAAAGATAATACTCCAAAATAGTCAAAAAATGACAGAGAATGTAAAGTGTTCTCTGTCATTTTTATCGGTAAATAAGATATTATTTTTAAGTTCAAAAACTGTCCTTAAGAGTACACACCATTGCCGTCGTTTTTTTGGTGGTGCTTTTGTTTAATTATTGCTTAGATATAAGCGCTTCGACTTCGGGGCGGTAGGGAATAGAGGAGCTTGCGCCCGCTCTGCTTACCACGATAGAGGCGGCGGCGCAGGCAAATTTTGCCGCGCGGATGATATCGCCGTCCTTAAGGTACTCAAGAGTCAGCGCGGCGGTAAAGGTGTCGCCCGCGGCGGTGGTGTCAACCGCTTTGGTTTTTATGGGCGGCACTATAACTCCGTCCACGTAGCAGCCCTTGTCGCCAAGCTTAATGCAGTAGTGCTTTGCTTTTACTCTCTTTGAGAGAATTTCAATTGCCTTCTCGCAAGAAGCCTTGTCGCAAGGCTTTACGCCCGTAAATATTTCAGTTTCGCTTTCGTTGGGCGAGAAAATTTCAATTTCGGGCAGTTTTTCAAGCGGAAATTGGGGGTCTGCGGGTCCCGCGTCGATAACGATGGGAATACCCGCCTCGCTTGCCGCGTTTGCGGCGTAAATTACCGTTTCCACAGAGGTTTCAAGCTGCATAAAAAGAGCGTCGGGTCTTTCCGCAACAGCCGCGTCAATTGCCTCTTTCGTTATTTTTGCGTTTGCACCGGGGTAAACGATTATGCGGTTTTGTCCGCTTGGCTCAACCATAATTGCGGCAAGCCCCGTGGGGCAGTCGTTTGAGCGGTAGATAAAGCGCGTGTCGATTTTCTCGTTGTTGTAAAGCTCAAGAAGCGCGTCACCGTTGGCGTCCCTGCCCACAGACGCGCAGAAAACCGATTTTCCGCCAAGTCTGGCAACCGCAACGGCAGAGTTTGCGCCCTTGCCGCCGGGGACGTACTTGTAGCTTCCGTGGCATATAATCGTTTCTCCGCCCTCGGGCACGGTTGGCGTGTCCATAACGAAGTCCATATTGGCAGAGCTGACCGTAAGAATTTTTATCATAAATTTCTCCTTGCTTATATCTTGGACGTGAAATCTTTTATTTTAGCAAACGATTCGTCGCTTATAACGTGCTCGATTTTGCAAGCGTCCTCCGAGGCGGTTTCGGGCGAAACGCCGATTTTTTTGAGGAATGCGGTGATTGTTTCGTGGCGTTCCAAAATCTTTTCGGCAACCTTTTTGCCGCTTTCAGTTAAGGTGATGTAGCCGCTTGCGCTCACCTCAATGTGCCCGCGCGACTTCAAAAGCCCTACCGCGCGGCTTACGCTTGGCTTTGAGTAGCCCGTCTTGTGCGCCACGTCTATGGAGCGCGCCTCGCCCCGCTCGTTGAGTATTTCAAGTATAGATTCAAGATACATTTCAGCAGATTCGTTGTTGTGCATTTGTTGCGCTCCTTTCCGTGCATTTGCTTTAGTATACCATTATTTTGATAAAAAATCAATAGATAAACGGAGTTTATTTCATTTTTGTAAATGATTTTTGTGCGGCGCTAAGCGATTTCATCCACCGCAGGTGGATTTCTTCCGCCAACGGCGGATTTAACTGAAAAAAGCAAGTCTTGCGACTTGCTTTTTTTCTGCGAAAGAGCGACTAAAAGGTGCATAAAGTGAGGTAAGAACGATTAAAAGTACACCATTATTATCCGTATTTTTCAATATTCTTTTTGTAATATTTTTCTATCAGAGGCTGTTTATATAATTGGCTAGAGTGTTTGAGTTGATGTTTGAGTTTTCTTCAAAATA
>JAFPBM010000003.1 GCA_017424125.1 Clostridia bacterium
GGAGCCTTGGCAGCGTAATTGATGCCGTTGGCTTCGCCGATCTCTTCACAGACGGCAGCCAGCTTTACCAGCGCCAGCTCTATCTCCTGATGGCCGGGAACAGCCTGAACCTGATCATCCCGGTAGCCAAAGGAAATATGCTGCAACCATATAAATAGCCGCCGAAACAAAGAAGAATATTACGGGTGTTACAACCGCTTTTTTGTTTACGGGTGCGGGACGGATTGCAATAGTAAGTGCTGCAATCAACGCAGTATTACAAATTATTGAACCTATAGCATTTCCGTATGCGATTGCGCCGTTATTGTTCACAGCCGCCGTAACCGAAACCATTACTTCGGGCAACGTTGTGCCTATTGATACAACGGTGGCACCAATAATAATTTCGGGCACGTGGAAACGTTTTGCAATTCCGACAGCACTGTCTACAAACCAGTCGCCGCCTTTTATAAGCAGAAAAACGCCGACCGCAAACAACGCAAGTGAACCCCAAAGCGAGTCGGTTAAACCGTTGTACCAAGCAAAAAATTGTTGAAACATAATTTAACCACCCAAACTATCTTTGAACGCGGCCGCTGCCGTCGCCACCTGCTAATTTTTCAACTTCGGATACCGATACTCTGTTATAGTCGCCCTCAACCGAGTGTTTGAGTGCCGATGCGGCAACCGCAAATTCAATTGTATCCTTGCTGTTTTTACCTGTAAGAATTGAATAGATAAGTCCGCCGCCGAAACTATCGCCGCCGCCTACGCGGTCAACGATATGAAGGTGATATGATTTTGAGAAATAATAGTCCTCGCCGTCATAAAGCATACCTGCCCAATCGTTATCACTTGCAGAAATTGAAGAACGCAAAGTAATAGCAACCTTTTCAAAACCGAATTTGTCTGCAAGTTGCTTTGCAACGCTCTTATATCCCTCGTGGTTGAGTTTACCACCGTAAATGTCGGTATTTTCAGCCTCGATACCGAAAACGTCTTTTGCGTCTTCTTCGTTGGAAATGCAAACGTCAACGTACTTGCAAAGTTCTGTCATTGCGGCACGAGCCTCGTCTCTTGTCCAGAGTTTGCCTCTATAGTTAAGGTCGCAAGAAATCTTAACGCCTTTCTTCTTTGCGGCAATACAAGCGTCTTTACAAATTTCTACAACGTTTGGTCCTAAAGCGGGAGTGATACCTGTGAAGTGGAACCAATCGGCACCTTCGAAGATTTTATCCCAATCAAAGTCTTCTCTGCTTGCCTGCTGAATTGCGGAATATTTACGGTCATAGATACAAACAGAACCGCGCTGTGAAGCACCTTTTTCAAGGAAATAGATACCAACGCGTTCACCGCCGCGGGTGATATTACTTGTATCAACGCCGAAATAACGAAGTGAATCAACAGCCGCCTGACCGATTGCGTGTTTCGGTAACTTTGTTACGTATGCACTGTCAAGACCGTAGTTTGCAAGGCTTACTGCAACGTTAGCCTCGCCGCCGCCGAAGGTGGCTTGCATTTGGTCGTTTTGGAAAAATCTATAATATCCGTTGGGGGCGAGTCTTAACATAATCTCGCCGAAAGTTACTACTCTGCTCATAATTAACCCTCCATTTTTTCAAGCGCTTCTTTTACAAAGAAACTGCCGCCGATTGCCTCTACTTTATCAAAGGCAAGGAATTCGTCTATATTACTGCGGTCAACACCGCCTGTGGGTATGAATTTAACCTGCGGGAACGGAGCCGAAAGCGCCTTGAGCGCTTTAAGACCGCCATAAATATTTGCGGGGAAGAACTTAACCGTTGTAATGCCAAGTTCGAGTGCCGCCATAATCTCAGTCGGTGTTACACAACCCGGATAATAGGGTATGTTTTTCTTGTTGCAGATTTTTGCAACTGCGGGCGAGAGTCCCGGTGACACGATAAACTGTGCACCCGCTTTGAGTGCGGCTTTGCACTGTGCGGCGTTGATTACGGTACCCGCGCCAACGCTCATATCAGGATATTTTTCACAAGCAATTTTAATTGCTTCTGCCGCACATGCTGTGCGGAACGTGATTTCTGCGCAGTTGATACCTGCGTTTTTGAGTGCGGGGAGAATTTTATCTACCTCGCTTAATTCTTTGATTACTACAACCGGTACAAATTTTTCCATAATTAAACCCCCGAATAAGCGGAAAATCCGCCGTCTATTGGTAATACAACGCCTGTGATGAAACTTGCGGCATCGTTGTTGAGCAAGAAGAGAAGTCCGCCTTCAAGTTCATTAGATTCACCAAAACGTCCCATTGGTGTTGCATTTAGTATTTTGTGTGTTCTGGCAGTCGGTGTGCCGTCGTCGTTAAAGAGAAGCTTTGCGTTCTGTTTAGTTGAGAAGAAACCGGGGGCTATAGCGTTAACCCTGATTCCAACGCGGCTAAAGTGAACGGCTAACCACTGTGTAAAGTTGGAAATTGCCGCCTTAGCGCCCGAATATGCGGGGATTTTTGTAAGCGGCGTATATGCGTTCATTGAAGAAATGTTAAGAATGTTGCAACCCTCTCTGCCAACCATCTGTTTTGCAAAAGCCTGTGTGGGAATAAGTGTGCCGAGGAAGTTAAGGTTGAATACGAAACCTACGCCCGCTGAATCCAAATCGAAGAAACTTTTGGTATCGGCATCGATATCACCGATTTCAAAATATTCTTTATCGGTTGTGGCTTTGGGGTTATTACCGCCCGCGCCGTTTATTAAAATATCACAAGCGCCAAGGTCGGCTAAAACCTTATTTGCAACGTCTTCGCAAACGTCTTTTTCAAGCACGTTACAAGCGTATGCTTTGGCAATGCCACCCTCTGCTACTATTTCGTCTGCAAAGGATTTTGCCGCCTCTTCATTAAGGTCAAGAAGTGCTACCTTTGCACCCGCACGGGCAAGAACCTTTGCAAAGTGACTGCAAAGTACGCCGCCTGCGCCTGTTACAACGGCAACTTTACCTGTAAGGTCGGTGTTTAGTACGTTTTTAACCATTTTGTTTCTCCTTTTCTAAAGCCTCAAAGAGACCGTTAATATACGTAGCGCCTAAAGCACGGTCGAACAGACCGTAACCTGCTTTGCCCTGCTCTCCCCAAATCATTCTGCCGTGGTCGGGACGAACATAACCGTTAAAGTTGTTATCAACAAGCGCTTTAACGATTTTATAAATATCCAAACTTCCGCAACTTGAAAGGTGTGCCCTTTCTTCAAATGAGCCGTCATCCATTATATACACGTTTCTGATGTGCATGA
>JAFPBM010000097.1 GCA_017424125.1 Clostridia bacterium
GCATTTTTGCTTTGCCTGCGGCGAAAGTTTTATAGAAGAAAACTAAAACTAAACGCTCGGAGAATCTTCACTTCGGGCGTTTTTTACTATGAGGTGACCTATGAAAACGTTAAAAATCGGTGTTGTAATAGCAGATGATATGGAGTATGCACCGCTTAAAAACTTAGGTGGACAAGACTGTCCCTATTTCTTTCGTGACGGACATATTTTTACATATAAAACGGAGGAAAAAGAGGTAATAATGCACGCCGTTTGCTCTGGTATAGGCAAGGCGAACGCCGCCGCCGCTGCGATGTATTTGATTGATAACGGCTGTGATATGATATTAAATACAGGCCTTTCGGGTGGTATGAACGGTATTTTGCGCGGCGAAATCACACTTTGTGACCAATATACCGAATATGATTTTGATTTAACTCCGCTCGGCTATAAAAAGGGCGAAAAGCCGTCACAAAAGAACGTTTACAATGCAGATGAAAAACTGCTCGCTTTCTTTAAAGAACTTTTGCCCAACGCCCGTATCGGTATGGCGGTAACGGGTGACCGCTTTGTAAGCGACGACTGTTTACGCGCTGAACTTAATGAAAGATATTCACCTATGAGTTGTGATATGGAATCTGCCGCCGTTGCAGGTGTGTGCAGTATGGCAAACGTGCCGTTTTTGGCATTAAGACGTATCTCGGATGATGCAGGTGCAGATGCATCGCTATGTTATACCGATATGAACGAAAACGAAAAATTTGACCTTGCGGTTATCGTTCTGGATGCCGTAAAGTCAATGCTTAATAACGATTTATTTTAAGAGGTAAATTATGTCTAAAAGACAACAGCACTCATTTTTGGAAGGCGCCGCTATATTGGTAATAGCAACCGCGCTTTCAAAAATAATAGGTGCCGTTTTCAAAATCCCGCTTAACAATATAATAGGTGATTTGGGCTTTGGATATTATTCTTCGGCATACGACCTTTTTGTGCCTATATACGGCATCTCTCTCACAGGTCTTCCAATGGTTGTGTCGCGTATGGTGGCAGAGCGTGTGGCGGAAGGACGCTATCTTTCTGCAAAGCGCGTTTTCAAGGTTTCGGTAATAGCCTTTACTGCTTTTGGCGCTGGTATGACTGCCTTAATGTTTTTGCTCATAAAACCGTTTTTAGCACTAACCGATATGACGGGCGCAACCTATTACAGTTTGCTTGCCGTCGCACCCGCCTGGCTTTTCTGCTGCGTAATGTCGGCGTATACGGGATATTACGAAGGCCACGGCAATATGTATCCAACCGCCTGGGCAAACGTTATAGAGGCGCTTTCAAAACTTGTATTCGGCTATACGTTTGCATACGTTGCCGTCAAAAAGTCGGCAAACGTTGCCCACGCCGCTGCTGCGGCGATTTTAGGCGTTACAATCGGCGTTTTTTTAGCAACGCTTTTCACCTTCATTTATTATAAAGTTAAGGGTGATAATGCAAAGCAAATAACAAATGAAAACGTAGAGCCAAAACGGGAAATATTAAAATCCATTGCGCTTTTGGCGGTGCCGATTGTGCTTAGTTCCTTTGTCACCAACATGACTACGTTTATAGATTTAATAACGGTTAAATGGCAACTCGGTAATCTGATGGGAGAAAGTTTTGAACACATAAAGGCAATGTACGGTGCGTCGATTGATGAATATAACGCTACTGCGCACGAATTGCTGACGGTAGAAAATATGCCCACCTTTTTATACGGTGTTCGTAGTAAAACAAATACCATCTATAACCTTGTGCCTTCAATCGTATCGGTGCTCGGCATAAGTGCGTTGCCGTCGCTGGTTCACGTATGGTGTAAAGAAGACCACAAACAAGACGAGGTCAAAAACTGCATAAACTCGGTTTTAAAGGTAACGTCAATAATCACGTTTCCTGCGGCAATCGGTATGATTGCGGTGGCGCCGAATATTATGTCGCTTTTATATGAAAGTCACGCGTCGGTAGAAATCGGCGCTCCGCTTTTGAGAATCTATGGTGTAGCGGCAATTTTTTCGGGCCTTTCGGTGCCTCTTGTTAATATGTTACAGGCGGTCGGAAAACCCTATTTGCCGGTTCGCAATATGTTGATAGGTGCGGCTCTTAAAGCGGCGCTTAATATAGGATTGGTAGCCGTGCCGAATATAAACGTTCACGGCGCCGCGTACGGAACGCTTGGTTGTTTCTTGTGTATATTTGTTCTTAATTTTTACTCCCTTTATAAAATTACAGGCGTAAAACCCGAAGTGTGGGGAACACTTATAAAACCCCTCTTTGCCGCTTTGATTTGTGGTGCCGCGGCACTGCTTTGTTCCACGCTTTTGGGGTTGGGAACGCTTAAAACTTTGCTTTCAATTGCCGTAGCGGCGGTAATATATTTTGTACTTCTTTTTGCATTTTCGGTTTTGAAAATAGAAGACGTTTTAAAAAGTCCGATTTTAAATAAACCAAAATCCTGCAAAAATAGTCACTAAAGTCCCAAAAACATATTAAAAATCAACAAAAATTTTCCACTTTTGCATAAAAATAGTAAAAATATTATAATACCCCTTGATTTTTGAAAATTTTTATGGTAAAGTAATCTTGGTAATAAATTTGCTTGTTGACAAGCTTGTTTTTTATTAAAGAATTATTTATTTTATTTTTTTGGAGGTCATTTAAAATGAACAAGACAGAATTAGTAGCAGCAGTAGCTGAAAAAGCAGGTCTTTCCAAGAAGGATGCAGATGCAGCAGTAGCAGCATTCGTAGCAGCAGTTGAAGAGGCTCTCAAAAAAGGCGACAAAGTTTCTCTCGTAGGTTTCGGTACTTTCGAAGTTCGCACACGTAACGCAAGAACAGGTATCAACCCCCAGACAAAAGAAACAATCAAAATCGCAGCTTCTAAGGCTCCTGTTTTCAAAGCAGGTAAGGCATTCAAAGACGCTGTTGCAAAGTAATTTAGTTTACTGAAATTAAAGCCGCCTGTGTGGCGGCTTTTCTTTTTGAAAGGAAAATATGAGACTCGATAAATATCTTAAAGTGTCGCGCCTTATCAAGCGCCGTACCGTAGCAAACGAAGCGTGTGATGCGGGCCGCGTTGCCGTCAACGGTAAAGTAGCGCGTGCATCTTATGACGTAAAAGTAGGCGACAAAATAGAAATATCTTTTGCGGGTCGCACCGTAAGTGTGGAAGTGCTCTCGGTGAGTGAGGTTGTCCGCAAGGACGACGCCCCCGACCTGTATAGAGTAATATAGCATAACTTACCCCTTGTGTTTCATAAACTGAAACGTAAGGGGTGATTTTTTTGCAGGAAGAAAAGAATTTTACACACAGCGTAATAATGGAAAAACGCAAAAAAATGGTGGTTACGGGGGTAAAAGAGGTTGAAAGTTTTGATGAGAATATAATTATCTGCATAACTGAAATGGGCGAGATGACCGTAAAGGGCAACGGTCTTCATATATCGGGTTTTAATAAAGAAACGGGCGACTTTTCGCTCGACGGTACGGTGTGTGCCGTAGCATATACCGACGACCGAAAGACGGGTGGCTCGGTCTTTAGCCGAATTTTTAAATAATATGTGGGAAATAAATAGTAGCGAACAAATAATTACTTTTCTGCTGTCCATTTGTTTCGGCGTGGGATATTCGTTTTTGTACGATATATTCAAATCCGTAAGAATGGTGCACACGGGCGGAAAAATCTCGATATTTTTTGAGGATATAGTCTATTCGGTTATAATAACTTTTTTAACGTTTTGTCTGTGTATTCTTCGCACAAACGGACAACCGCGTATGTTTGTGCTTTTTGGATTGGCGGTAGGTTTTGTCATTTTGCACTCTGTTTTGTCAAAACCGATTTGCCGAACACTCGCGACAGTTTTTAGGTTTTTAATTAAGATAAAAACTATAGTTTTTAGTGTTTTGAGGGTGACTTTTCTGAAAATCGGCATAAAAACCGCAGAAATA
>JAFPBM010000016.1 GCA_017424125.1 Clostridia bacterium
CAACAAAGCGACTGTTGTTGGCGGCCGTTACGGTCTTGGTTCTAAAGATACTCCCCCTGCAAGTGTTCTTGCCGTTTACAAAGAACTTGCAAAGGACGAGCCTAAGAACCTCTTCACACTCGGTATTGTTGACGACGTTACAAACCTTTCTCTTGACGAGACAGAGTCGCCCAACACCGCAGCAGAAGGCACAATCGAATGCAAATTCTGGGGTCTTGGCGGTGACGGTACCGTTGGTGCTAACAAGAACTCCATCAAGATTATCGGCGACCACACCGATAAATACGTTCAGGCATACTTCCAGTATGACTCCAAGAAGACAGGCGGTATAACAATTTCCCACCTGCGCTTCGGTGATAAGGCTATTAAGAGTCCTTATTACATCAACAAGGCAGACTTTGTTGCCTGCCACAACCCGTCTTACGTTCTTAAGGGCTATAAGATGGTTAACGACGTTAAGCCGGGCGGCGTATTCCTCATCAACTGCCAGTGGACAGCAGAGGAACTTAACAAACATATGCCTGCTGACGCAAAGAGATACATTGCAAATAACAATGTTCAACTCTACACCGTTAACGCTATTGACCTTGCCGCACAAATCGGTATGGGCAAGCGTACAAATACAATTCTCCAGTCTGCATTCTTTGCTCTTGCAAACGTTATGCCGTCTGAAGATGCTATCAAGTTCATGAAAGAAGCAGCAGAGAAGTCCTATCTCAAGAAGGGCCGCGACGTTGTTGATATGAACTGGAAGGCTATCGACGCAGGTGCAACCGCATTTGTTAAGGTTGACGTTCCTGCTGATTGGGCAAATGCAACCGACGATAACGATGCTGTTGCCGAAAACGGACCTGCAAAACTCGTTAAGATGGTTGACGGTATTATGAAGCCCATCTCCAAGATGGAGGGTGACTCTCTGCCGGTATCTGCATTCGTAGACCACGCAGACGGTACTTTCGAACTTGGCGCATCGGCTTACGAGAAGCGCGGCGTTGCCGTTATGGTTCCTGAATGGAATGCAGAAACCTGTGCAAAATGTAACAAGTGCGCATTCGTTTGCCCCCACGCAACAATTCGTCCGTTCGCTCTTACAGAGGCTGAGGCAGAGGCTGCACCTGCTGCAACAAAGATTGCTCCCAAGCCGATTGTTAAGACCGAATATAAGTATACACTCGCTGTTTCGCCCATGGATTGTATGGGATGCGGAGTTTGTATCGGCGTTTGTCCCACAAGCTCTCTCAAGATGGTTCCGCGTGAGACACAGAACGACCAGCAGGCTGTATTTGATTACTGCGTAGCAGAAGTTGCTGAAAAGGCAGACGTTGCTACCGACGCTAACGTTATCAGTTCGCAGTACAAGAAACCGCTTCTCGAGTTCTCGGGCTCCTGCGCAGGTTGTGCAGAAACCTCTTACGCTCGTCTTATTACACAACTCTTCGGTGACAGAATGTACATTTCCAACGCAACAGGCTGTTCGTCCATTTGGGGCGGTCCTGCTGCAACCTGTCCTTACACCGTAAACGGCAAGGGACAAGGTCCTGCTTGGGCTAACTCCCTCTTCGAAGACAACGCAGAGCACGGTCTTGGTATGTACTTCGGTCAGAAGGCAATCCGCGACAGACTCATTAAGGACGTTGAGGGTATTGTTGCTTCTGATAAGGCTGCTGCTGAAGTTAAGGCTGCAGGCGAAGAGTTCCTCGCAACCGTTAACGACGGTAAGAAGAACGGCGCTGCTGCAGAAGCACTTGTTGCCGCTATTGAAAAGGCTGGTCCTTGCTGCGACCTTTGTGTTGACGTTCTCAACAACCGCGAATACCTCGGCAAGAAGTCCGTTTGGATTTTCGGTGGTGACGGTTGGGCATACGATATCGGCTTCGGCGGTCTTGACCACGTATTAGCATCGGGCAACGACGTTAACATTATGGTATTCGATACCGAAGTTTACTCCAACACAGGCGGACAGGCTTCCAAGGCTTCACAGATTGGTCAGGTTGCTCAGTTCGCTGCTGCAGGTAAGGCTATTGCTAAGAAGTCACTTGCTGAAATCGCTATGTCTTACGGTTACGTATACGTAGCACAGATTGCTATGGGCGCTGATATGAACCAGACACTCAAAGCAATCAAAGAGGCAGAGGCTTATAACGGACCTTCCATCATCATCGGTTACGCACCGTGCGAGATGCACTCCATCAAGGGCGGTATGGTTAACTGCCAGAACGAAATGAAGAAGGCTGTTGACTGCGGCTACTGGAATATGTTCCGCTTCAATCCTGCACTTAAGGCAGAGGGCAAGAACCCGCTGACAATCGACAGCAAGCCCGCAACTGCTGATTATAAGGAGTTCATTATGAACGAGGCACGTTACTCCTCGCTCACACGCTCGTTCCCCGAGCGCGCAGAGGCATTGTTTGACAAGGCTGCAGAGGCTTCCAAAGCCGCAAGAGCACACCTTGAAAAACTCGCTGAACTCTACGGCAAACAGGACTAATAAAATAAAAAGGTCGGGATTTGCGTCCCGACCTTTTTTAGTAAACAAAACACCCTGTAGTCACAGGGTGTTTTTTATATGTTTATGATTTTTGCATTTATAAGTTTTGCTTCCGTCTCATCGTGGCTGACAAGAATAAGCGTTTTTCCTGTTGACTCGCGATTTATAACCTCTGCTACAACACCTTTTGTCTGTTCGTCAAGGCCCGAAAACGCCTCGTCAAGCAACAGTATTTCGTGCGGGAAGCAGAGTGCCCTTGCGATGCTGACGCGCCGTTTCATTCCGCCCGACAGGTCGCGGACGGGGGTGTCAAGGTCGTCGCAAAGGGAAAGTGCGCAGAGCATTTCTTTGGCTTTTTCCTTGTCATCACATACAAGCGCCACGTTTGAAAGCGCCGAAAAATCTTCGCAAAGGCGGTCTTCTTGAAAAACCGCGGATACTGCACCACCTTTATAGACTTCGCCGTCATCCGCCTTTTCAAGCCCCATTATAAGTCGCAAAATGGTGGTTTTGCCCGTGCCCGATGCGCCCATAAGGCAAATGCGCTCGCCCGCAGAAACGTGAAGAGAAAAATCTTTTAAAACGACCTTGTCTTCAAAACTTTTATTAACGTTTGAAAGTTTAATCATCAGCGTTTTTCCACCACCTTGAACAGTTTATCGAGCATAAGTAAAAACAGTTTTTCAAAAGCCACGCTAAGCAGTACTATAATAATGGTATAGGCAAAAAGTTCCGCCGTTTCAAGATGAACCTTTGCGCTGTAAAGTCGTTCGCCCAATGAGCCGTTGGGTATGCCGATAATCTCTGCCGCAATGCCCGATTTGAACGCAAATCCGATTGCCGTCTGAAAACCGGCGCGCAAAAATGGTTTTAGCGTGGGAAGCGCAATATAGATGAAACGTTTTTTGTATGATAGCGAAAAAACTTCTGCCATTTCGGTCATTTTGCGGTCGGTGCTTTTTATGCCGCTGAGGACGTTATTGTATATGATTGGCAACACCATCAAAAACGCAATAAACACCGAAAGCATAGATGATGAAAGCCAAATAAGTGCAATAACGATAAACGACGCGACAGGCACCGTCTTTACGGTCAGCATATATGGCCACAAAAGCGTTTCAAGCACGTGACTGCGTGATGCAAGTACGGCTAAAACCGCACCCGCTACGCTTGAGAGCAAAAATCCCCCCGCAATACGCGCAAAACTATACCAAACGGAGCCGAAAACCTCGCCGTTTTTGAAAAGGCTAAAAATGGATTTTAATACCGAAATCGGTGAAGCGAGCAGAAAATCTGCCGAGATGAGCGTTGCCGCTACCTGCCATAAAAGCAGGGCGGCGGCAACGGAAATTACTTTTAATATTTTACTTTTCATAATAGAAATTATCGTCAGGCAACTTGCCGCCAACCGAAGCGGGATTGTTGTCAAAAAGTGTTTGCAAATATCCCTTTAAAGCGGTCTTCATTTTTGCGCCGTCAATGTAGGTTATGTTGCAGAAAGGAATTGCCTTTTGTGCAACAGGCGCCTTTACAATGCCAACCTTTTCTATAAGGGTTGCGGCGGTTTCTACGTTTTCGTTTACGTATGCGGTCGATGCCTTATATTCTTTTAAGAATTCATTTACTGCTGCCTTGTTGTTATCTAAAAATTCTGTTCTTGCAACAACAACGCCGGTTATAAACATGCTGTCGTTGCCAAGGGAATTCCATTCGTCGTTAAGGTTTATTGCAATACGCAGTCCCTCAACCGAACCTTGTGCTACCGTAACGTAGGGTTGCGGTAACATTGCAACGCCGTCCTCGGCGTTTTTGAGGAGTGCTACAACTTCGGTAGGTTCACTTTTCCACTCAAGGTTAACGTCTTTGTCGGGGTCAATGCCGTTCTCCTTTAATATATAACGGAGTGCATATTCAGGTGTAGAACCCTTGCCCGTAGCGTAGATTGTTTTGCCCTTGAGGTCTGCGAGGTTTTTAATAGCCTCGCCCTTTTCAACAATATAAACAACGCCCAAAGTGTTAATGCCAAGTACCTTTATTTTACCCTCTGTCTTATTGTAAAGTACAGATGCGAGGTTTGCGGGGATAGCCGCAATATCAAGTTCGCCCTTTGTAAGTTTCGGTGTGATTTCGTCTGCCGAACCTGCAATTGTAAAGGTGTAGTTGTTGGCGGCGGCACCCTTTTCGTTGTCGTCGTAGACCTTTACAAGTCCCATTGTTGTGGGGCCTTTAAGACCTGCTATGTTTATATCTGCCTTTGCCACGGGTGTGGGGGCAGAACTCTCCCCGCCGTTTTTAAGGCCGTTACAGCCCGCAAAAGCGGCAACAATAAGTAATAAAGTTAATGTGATTGCTAATATTTTTTTCATATAGAATACCTTCTTTCTGTTTTTATTTTACCATATAAAAACAAATAGTTCGTTGCAATTGCAACGAACTATAGTATTTTGAAAGAATTTTTATAAAATTCGATTAACCCTTCATTTTGCATATTTGAAAGTTCTCGCGAGAGGGCGCTGCGGTTGGTGCCAAGATAGAGCGCAAGGCTTTCGCGGTCAAGCGGAATTTGAAACGTGCGGCTTTTATAATCGCGCACACACTGTGAAAAATAGGTTTCAAGTTTTTCGCGCAAAGTAAGTTTGGATAAAATCTGTACGCGGTCGTTCATTGAAAGCGCTTTGTGCGCGAGCATTCTGGTGAAACGCTGACTTATTTTTCGTTTAAGCGCATCGCCGCAAACATCGGAAGAAAACGAATCGCACGAGAGCCACAAAACCGAGGTATCCGTATCTGCAAATATTGAAACGGGACTGTTTTTTTCGCCCAAATAGCAAAGCGATTCGCCAAAAGTACCCCCCGCCGTAACCGATGCCATTATAACGCGTTCACCGTTTATGTCATCGAAAAACGCTTGCACGGTACCGGTAAGAACAAGTCCGAAACGCGAAAAAGCGTCACCTGCGGCGCACAAACATTCACCTTTTTTATATTCTTTTTTGTGCGCATCAAAAAACAAAAGCGCATCTTTAAGTTTCTCTTCCGTTAAATCACAAAACAACTCGTTTTTTAAAATCGCCGTCGACTCTTTATCGCGAAAAACCATATTTTCACCTCTTTTACTATCAAATTCTATCATATTTATCACAATTTTTCAACTCTTGCCAAGTAATGCTTTACAATTTGCAGAAAATGAGATATTATTGTAATTGGAGAAAGTTGGCTTTCTTACATATTTTTTAAGGAGAAAAAGATGAACATTTTTTCAATTTTCACCCTTCTTGGCGGACTTGCGTTTTTCCTTTACGGAATGACGGTTATGTCAAACGGACTTGAAACCATCTCGGGTGGCGGACTTGAACGTATAATGAA
>JAFPBM010000098.1 GCA_017424125.1 Clostridia bacterium
ATTCTCGGTATCTTTCAAATACTGGCGGAAGATGCCCATAATATTGTTAACTTCTTCTTGCGGTCTTTTCCAGTTTTCGGTCGAAAAAGCGTATACCGTAAGATATTTAAGTCCTATTTTGTTACAATATCTTGCGATATCTTTAAAATTTTTGCTTCCCGCAACGTGTCCCGCTGTGCGCGGCAATTTTCTGCGTTTTGCCCATCTTCCGTTGCCATCCATAATTATGGCAATATGGGTTGGAAGCACTCGTTCTTCGGTTTTCTGTTTTTTAGAAAAAAGCGGCATTGTAAAAACTCCCACTCTCAAAAACCCACCAGACAAATTATCCGGTGGGAATAAGTTTTTTATTATTTGGCTATCAGATTAGATTTCCAAAATTTCTTTTTCTTTCTTTTCGGTGCGTACGTCAATTTCTTTGCAGAATTTATCTGTAAGTTCCTGTACTTCCTTTTCGCCTGCTGCCTGGTCATCCTCCGTAATCTCGTTCGATTTGCGAAGTGCTTTAATCTTTTCGATAGCGTCGCGACGGATAGAACGAACAGCAACCTTGCCGTCTTCTGCCATTTTGCGAACTTCTTTTGCAAGTTCACGTTTGCGCTCCTCGGTAAGCGGGGGGAATGCAAGACGGATTACTCTACCATCGTTTTGAGGATTGATGCCGATATCCGATGCGTTGATTGCTTTTTCAATATCTTTAAGTGTTGAAGCATCCCAAGGCTGAATCTGCAAAAGGCGCGGTTCGGGAACGGAAACAGCCGCCATCTGATTGATGGGTGTTGGTGCACCGTAATAGTCAACGCTTACGCGGTCAAGCACCGAAGGGTTTGCGCGTCCTGCACGGATTGTGCCAAAGTTGCTTTCAAGCGCGGCTATCGATTTTTCCATTTTTTCTTCACATGTAAGTAATACTGTATCCATAAATTTTCTCCTTTTATTTTACTATTGTTCCTACCGTCTGTCCTTCGATAGCGCGAATGATGTTTTCGGTATCGTTAAGGTTGAAGACAAGTACGGGAATATTGTTATCCATACAAAGTGATGCGGCTGTGCTGTCCATAACGTGAAGCCCCTGTTTGAGCACGTCGATAAATTCGAGCGAATCGTATTTTACGGCGTTTGGATTTTTCTTGGGGTCGCTGTCATACACACCGTCAACGTTGGTTGCTTTGAAGATTATATCCGCACCGATTTCTGCCGCACGAAGTGCCGCTGTGGTATCGGTTGAGAAGAAGGGACTGCCCGTTCCACAACCAAAAATAACAACTTCACCGTTTTCGAGTGCCGCTACTGCGTCACGTTTGGTATAAAGGTCGGCAATCTGCGGCATGCTGATTGCTGACAAAACCTTTGCCTTGGTACCGAGTTTTTCAAGTTCGTCACAAAGTGCCAAAGAATTTATAACGGTTGCAAGCATTCCCATATGGTCGGCACGGGTGCGGTCCATATCGCCGCTTGAACGTCCGCGCCAGAAGTTACCGCCGCCTATAACGATAGCAACCTGTACGCCCATATCGGCACAGCGTTTTACCGTCTGGCAAACCTTATTTACAACCGAAAAATCAAAACCCATTTTGTTTTCGCCGGCAAGTACCTCGCCGCTGAGTTTAAGAAGTACACGTTTATATGCTGCTGACAAACACATCACGCCCTTATAAAATATTATTTATATATATATTACAATATACCAAAGATAAAGTCAATCAGTTTTACAGTAAAAAGAAAAAGCCGCTTCAAACGAAACGGCTTTTTTGGTATTTTAATTATTTTACCATGCTGGCAACTTCTTCTGCGAAGTTGTCCTGACGCTTTTCGATGCCCTCGCCACGCTCAAAACGAACGAAGTCAGCAATCTTGATGTTTGCGCCAAGTGCCTTTGCGGTATTTTCAACATACTTGCCAACGGTAACGTCGCCATCCATAACGAACTGCTGCTCAACAAGGCAGTTTTCCTTATAGTATTTGCCGATTTTACCTTCAACAATTTTGCCGAGAACCATGTCGGGTTTGTTTGCCATTTTGGGGTCTTCCTTCATCTGTGCAATGAGGATTTCCTTTTCTTTAGCAATAACCTCTGCCGGAACAGAAGCCTCGTCAAGATATGAGGGGTTCATAGCGGCAATCTGCATTGCAACGCTCTTACCCATAGCAACAAACTCTTCATTGGTTGCATCCATATCGGTATCAAACTTAACCATAACGCCGATTTTGCCACCTGCGTGAACATAGGTGGTAACAGCGCCCTCAAAACGGGCAAAACGACGAACCTGAATGTTTTCACGAACTTTAAGGAAAAGTTCCTGTACCATTTCTTCAACGGTCTGACCGTTGTCTGTGCACTTAAGAAGAGCGTCTAAATCAGCAGGATTTTGTGCTGCAGCAACGCGTGCAACACGCTCTGTAAGAGCCTTGAAATCATCGCCGCCTGCAACGAAGTCGGTCTCTGCGTTGAGTTCTACAACGACACCTACGCCGTTTTCGTAAAGAGCGCAAACTGCACCCTCAGCTGCGATTCTGCTTGCCTTCTTTGCCTGTGAAGCAAGACCTTTCTCTCTGAGGTAATCTGCGGCAGCATCCATGTTGCCATCGCACTCAACGAGAGCCTTTTTGCAGTCCATCATACCGCAACCGGTCTTTTCTCTTAAAGCCTGTACGTCTTTAGCAGTAAAAGCCATTTTCGTTTCTCCTTTAATATTATTCAGCATCTTCTGCTGCTACTTCTTCAGAAACCTCTTCAGTTTCTACTGCGGCAGAGCCTTGTTCGCCCTGTCTGCCTTCGATAACAGCGTTTGCGATTGTTTCAGCAATGAGTTTAACTGCGCGGATAGCGTCATCGTTACCCGGAATTACAGCATCAATCTCGTCAGGGTCGCAGTTGGTGTCAACGATTGCGATAATCGGGATACCAAGTTTCTTTGCTTCCTTAACGGCAATTCTCTCTTTGCGGGGGTCAACTATGAACATAGCGCCCGGAATCTTCTTCATATTCTCGATACCGCCGAGGAATTTTTCAAGTTTTTCAATCTCTAAATTGAGTTTGATAACTTCCTACTTGGGAAGGAGTTCAAATGTTCCGTCGTCACGCATTGTGCGGAGTTGTGAAAGACGCTCAATTCTTCTGCGGATTGTGCGGAAGTTTGTGAGCATACCGCCAAGCCAACGAGCGTTTACATAGGGCATTTCGCAGTGAATTGCCTCTTCCTTAACGGAATCCTGAGCCTGTTTCTTTGTGCCAACGAAAAGAATGTCTTTGCCTTCTGCTGCGATGTCACGAGCGAAGAGGTATGCTTCGTTAAGCTTCTTTACCGTCTTCTGAAGGTCGATGATATAAATTCCGTTGCGTTCTGTGAAAATGTACTCCGACATTTTCGGGTTCCAGCGTCTTGTCTGATGTCCGAAGTGAACACCTGCTTCAAGCAACTGTTTCATTGATACTACTGCCATTTTTCTTACCTCCAAGGTTTTTCCTCCATTTCGCCAAAACGGTTTACCCGAAGGCACCTTACCGTATCTTGCGAAATGTGTGTTTTTGCTGCCGGGCATAATACGACAGCCTACCGATTATACCACAAAGTTTTGCAACTTGCAAGTATTATTTTTGATATTTTTTCCATATTCTTTCCGCTTTTTTCTGTACCATTTCCCTAACGTCCGCAGGTGCTATTACCTCAACGGCATCTGAAAACTGCATTATAAAGTCGATAAGGCCGTCACTTATAAGCGCCTTTGCGGTGAAAGAAAAGCGTTCTTCCCCTTCACGTCTTATGGATATTTTATCCGTAAACCTATCTATTATCTGCTCAAGTATTGCGTTATCGCAAAGAAGTGTAATGTTTTTCAGTTCTCCGCCGAACATATTGAAGGTTTTCTGCGCGTAGTCGGCAATATCAAAATAGTTTTTATATTCGCTGACCTCTGAGAAATGTCTTAAATCACCCTCTGCTACCGAAACTTTTTTCATTCTGTCAAGGCGCAGATGCATAAGATTATCATACTTTTCGTTGTTACACACAAGGTAATAATGGTTGCCCGACCACAAAAGTCCATAAGGGCTTACAATCATTTTCTTTTCTTGCGTTACAATTCCCGCTTCGCCTATTTCGCGGCGGCAATAGGTAAGCGATAGTTTTTTGCCGTTTTCAATTGCGCGCGTTGCGGCATCAATATTATAAAAAATTTCTTCGTTACTGCATTTATTGCGGTTGTCAATATATACGCTTCGGCTGACCGATTTCGCCTGACTTCTCGACAGCATTTTTTCAAGTTTTTCTATCATATCAACGGTTTTCTTGCGCGATATAAAACTTGCCGCCTGTACGGCGTCGGAGAGAAGATATATTTCAGGTATTTCAAACTCACGTTCCGAAAGATAAAAGCCCGAATAGGGTACACGGGTTTTTATAATGTCAAGCCCGTATTCACAAAGCACCGAAATATCGTCGTAAATCGCCTTGCGTTCGGCACTGATGCCGTATTCTTCTAACTTTTCTATAAGCGCCGCAGATGACAGCGGATGCTCTTCATCGGTATATTTTCTGAAAATATCCGCCAAATATAAAAGTCGGATTTTTTGCCCCTTAGTACCGCCCATATTTTAAATTTCACCTACTATTTTTTCTATTTCCTCGTAAGTATAAAGCACGTTGATTGCATCAAGCAATCCGTTTGCGGAAAGCGCCTTGGGAAGTGACAAACGCGCCTTGAGTTTTTCGCGTTTTATCACGCTTCCGTCACCCGAAAGTCCCCACAACAAAAAGTCGGTTTTGTTCACTTTTTTGCCGTCCGATTTCTCTGCGGTAAAACGTTCTATTGCCTTTATTATAATCGCATCGTCGGTGCCCTCTACCCCCAAA
>JAFPBM010000099.1 GCA_017424125.1 Clostridia bacterium
AAACAAGGATTTGAACAGATAGCAGCACTTTTCTTGCAGACGGCAGAGAACGAAAAAGAACATGCAAAACTTTGGTTTAAAGCACTTGGCGAACTTGGCGATACAGCAGAAAACCTCTTACACGCCGCCGAGGGCGAAAATGCAGAATGGACCGATATGTATGCCCGTATGGCTGACGAGGCCGATGAGGAAGGTTTCCACGATTTAGCCGCACAGTTCCGCGGTGTTGCCGCAATCGAAAAGTCACACGAAGAGCGTTATCGCGCACTTCTTAACAACGTTGAAACCAAAACCGTGTTTGAAAAGAGCGACGTTCAGGTTTGGGAATGCCGCAACTGCGGACATATGGTTGTTGGAATGAAAGCACCTCAGGTTTGTCCTGTTTGCAACCATCCGCAAAGCTATTTTGAAATCAAAAAAGTTAACTATTAAACAAAAAAGCCTTGGTGAAAACCAAGGCTTTTTTACTTTATTCATCAAATTTAAACGAACCCGACATAAATATAGTACAATCGGATTTGACCGTTAAGAGACCGCCGTCTGTTTTGGCGGTTTTTTTGCTGTCATCGTCAAACCATAAAGTACAAGCACAGGGAACAACCGATGTCACAAAAGGAATGTGACCAGCCATAACGGCAAGTTCTCCCAATGCGCCGCGCACGTCGAATTTTGTGACGTCGCCCTCAAAAATATTTCCGTCGGGTGACGCAACTATCAGTTTAAAGGTGTTCATTACTGCACCTTCTTTGCTTTCTCAACTGCCTCGTCGATGGTGCCGACAAATAAGAAAGCCGATTCGGGCAGGTCGTCGTGTTTACCCTCAATAATTTCCTTAAATCCTCTGACGGTTTCAGACAGGGGAACGTAGGTACCCTTAATGCCCGTAAACTTTTCAGAAACGTCAAACGGCTGAGAGAGGAAACGTTGAATTTTACGCGCTCTGCCAACAAGCAGTTTGTCTTCATCAGATAGTTCATCCATACCCATAATGGCAATGATGTCCATAAGTTCATTATAACGCTGCAATATTCTCTGTACCTCTTTGGCAACGTCATAATGTTCTTGACCTACAACGTCGGGAGAGAGGATACGGCTTGAAGATTCAAGCGGGTCAACAGCGGGATAAATACCCTGTGAAGCAATGTTTCTTGCCAAAACCGTTGTGGCGTCAAGGTGGGCAAAGGTTGTTGCAGGGGCGGGGTCCGTAAGGTCGTCCGCGGGAACGTAAACAGCCTGAATAGAAGTGATTGAACCTTTTTTGGTTGATGTAATACGTTCTTGCAAAGCACCCATCTCGTTGGCAAGTGTCGGTTGATATCCAACCGCAGAAGGCATTCTTCCCAAAAGGGCGGAAACCTCACTACCTGCCTGCGTGAAACGGAATATGTTATCGATAAACAAAAGAACATCCTGTCCTTCGGTATCGCGGAAATATTCCGCCATTGTAAGTCCGGAAAGGGCAACGCGCATACGCGCTCCTGGCGGCTCGTTCATCTGTCCGTATACAAGTGCGGTGTTAGAAATAACGCCGGACTGTTTCATTTCATTGTAAAGGTCATTACCTTCACGTGTGCGTTCGCCAACGCCGGAGAAAACCGAAATACCGCCGTGTTCTTTTGCAATGTTGTTTATAAGTTCCATAATAAGAACGGTTTTACCAACACCCGCACCGCCGAAGAGACCGATTTTACCACCCTTTGAATAGGGGCAGATAAGGTCGATAACCTTAATACCTGTTTCAAAAATTTCGGCACTTGTGGCAAGTTCCTCATATTTCGGTGCGCCGCGGTGAATATTCCAACGCTCTTCGGTTTCGGGGGTGGGAATATTGTCAACCGCCTCACCCAAAACGTTGAAAATTCGTCCAAGCGTTTCGCGACCAACGGGAACACTGATTGGTGCGCCCGTATCGGTTACAGCAACACCTCTTTGAAGACCGTCGGTTGAAGACATAGCAATACATCTTGCAACGTTGTCACCAATGTGCTGCGCGACCTCAACAGTCAGCGTGCGTTCGCCAATGGGCATAGTAAGCGCATTGAGAATAGAGGGTAATTCACCTTCCGAAAAACGAACGTCAACAACAGGCCCCATAACCTGAATAACTTTTCCTATATGTGAATTTTCCAAAACATTCACTCCTTTTAAGAATTGCCGCCTGCGACAATTTCAGTAATTTCCTGTGTAATTGCACCCTGTCGTGCGCGGTTATATTCAAGATGTAAATCATCTATCATCTGTTTTGCATTCTTTCCGGCAGAATCCATTGCCATGCGTCTTGCCGAAACCTCACTTGCAAAACTTTCTCTTACAAGTGCTGTAAGTATGCCCGAAACGTATTCGCGTACCGCCATATTGAGTACTGTTATGGCGTCGGGTTCAAAAATTATACCCGTATCTTTGGCGTCCTCAGCGCGCTGTAACGGCAATATCCATTTCAGTGTGGCTTCCTGCGACATAACGGAATTATACTTTGTGTATATAATTCCAAGTCTGTCAAATTCGCCGTTAGCAAATTCTGTGCAAAGCGTGTCAGCAAGGGTAGCCGCCTCTTTGAAAGAATAGCGTTCAGATGAGTTTATTTCTTTAGAAAAACGTTCACAAGCGCGTTTTCCAATGGTTATAAACTCAGCATCAAGTGTAGCACAAAGTCTGAATACGTTGGCGTTATAGCCGCCCGCAAGACCTCTGTCACCTGCAATAACAATGATTTTGGTGCGTTTTGTGTCGCGCTCTTGCATATAAGGACTTTTAAGACATTCGCTAGATGCGGTAAGCAACGCTACCGAATCTTCCATAGCCTTAATATATTGCCTCGCTTTCAGCATAGCGTCGTTTGCTTTGCGTATTTTAGATGAGGCAACAAGTCCCATAGCCTTTGTAAGTTGCAGGGTGGAGGTTACACTTTTAATGCGTACACGCAGTGCTTTTGTGTTACCTGCCATAGATTACACCTGCATTTCCGAAAGGATG
>JAFPBM010000100.1 GCA_017424125.1 Clostridia bacterium
CGTGATGAAAAGCACGCCCAAAACGACAACCAAGGTCATATAGAAACTGTACCAAAGCATAATGGAGAAGACTGAAAGCACAACAAGACCTGCTTGGATAAACGCGGGGATTGACTGTGACACAAGTTGGCGAAGAGTGTCAATATCGTTGGTGTAATGACTCATGATATCGCCGTGTTTGTGGGTGTCAAAATATTTAATCGGCAAATTTTGCATACGGTTAAACATTTCTTTTCTTGCCTTGCTCAAAAATCCTTGCGTGATATACGCCATAAGTTGAGTGTGGGCGAAAAACGATATGAGAGAAAGAATGTAAAGCACGGCAAGAACAACTATTTTCGGAATGATTTCCAACTTTGCCGATGCCCAGTCGCGACTTACGTACCATTCTTCAATCAGCGCAATAATTTGTTGGTTGAATATAGCGGGCATTGTGTTTACAATTGCGGAAAAGACGATGCAAACGAGCGTTATGGGTAAAAGCACGGGGTAATATGAATATAACATTTTAAGCACGCGCTTAAGTGTGCCTGGGCTAACCTTTGGTCTTGGGCCTTGCGGCATTCTGCCGCCCTTGCCCGCAGGCATAGCAATGGGTTTACTCATTATCGTCACCTCCGCTCTTTTGCTGTTCGTAAATATCGCGGTAAATTTCGTTTGTTTTCAAGAGTTCTTCGTGCGTGCCTGTTGCGGCAATTTTTCCGCCGTCCAAAACGATAATCATATCGGCATCTTCAATTGATGCTACGCGCTGTGCAATAATGATTTTGGTTGTTTCGGGAATGTATTCGCGGAAACCTTTGCGAATAAGTGCGTCGGTTTTAGTGTCAACCGCACTTGTTGAGTCGTCTAGTATAAGAATTTTCGGATTCTTTAAGAGTGCGCGGGCAATACAAAGACGTTGTTTTTGTCCGCCCGATACGTTGGTTCCGCCCTGTTCAATATAGGTATCATATTTTTCGGGCATTTTTTCAATAAACTCATCCGCCTGGGCAAGACGGCAAACGTGTATTAGTTCTTCATCGGTTGCATTTTCGTTACCCCAACGAAGGTTTTCTTTTATGGTGCCCGAAAAGAGTTGGTTTTTCTGAAGTACCATTGCAACGCCGTTTCGCAGAGTTTCAAGGTCGTACTCGCGCACGTCAACCCCGCCGACCGAAACTGAGCCTGCGCTTACGTCATAAAGGCGGGGAATAAGTTGTACTAAAGAGGATTTGCTGCTTCCCGTACCGCCCAAAATGCCGACCGTCATACCCGATTTAATCTCAAGGTCTACGTTTTCAAGCGCATAACGCTTGGCATCTTTCGAATATTTAAACGATACGCCGTTAAAGGAAATATCGCCGTTTTTCATTTCACAAACAGGGTTTTCGGGGTTTGCTATAGAGGGCGTTTCGTTAAGCACTTCGCAAATACGTTTCATAGATTCAATAGACATAGTCATCATAACGTAAATCATAGAAAGCATCATAAGGCTCATAAGAATCTGCACGCCATAGGTGAGCATAGCCGAAATCTGACCAACGTCAACGGTTGTGCCGCCGCCCGAAATTACAAGAAACGAGCCGATAAGCAGAATACCAACGGTATTGAAATACATACAAAACTGCATTATAGGCGTGTTGAGCGCAACAATTCTTTCGGCTTTTGTAAAATCCTTTTGAATATCGTCGGATGCGAAGTTAAACTTTTGTTTTTCAAAATCCTCGAGCGAAAAACCTTTTACAACGCGCATACCGCGTACGTTTTCTTCAATAGATTCATTTATGTTATCGTATTTTTTGAAAACGCGGCGGAAAGC
>JAFPBM010000101.1 GCA_017424125.1 Clostridia bacterium
GCAATGTGACAACAAACGCGGTTTTCACCCGCATTATGTGTCTTGTAACTGAAAGGCACGATTATATCGTCGCCCTCTTGCACTTCCATTTTGGAAAAATCAATACTGTCACGCAGTACTCGTGCGGGGGTGCCTGTTTTGAAACGGCGCAGCGGAATATTCAATTTATAAAGCGCACCCGAAAGTTGCGTTGCGGCAAACGTGCCGTCGGGTCCGCCCTCATAGTTGACTTCACCCACGAAAATTCTGCCGCCCAAAAATGTGCCCGTTGCCAAAATTACGGTTTTGCATACGTATTCTGCACCAAGCATAGTAACAACGTGCCAACCGTCATCTTTTTTGTATAGGTCAACAACCTCTGCCTGTTTTACGTCAAGGTTTTTTTGCTTTTCAACGGCGTGTTTCATATATTCGCTGTAACGGCGGCGGTCAATCTGTGCGCGAAGCGAATGTACGGCTGGGCCTTTGCCGAGATTAAGCATACGGCTTTGCAACATATTTGCGTCTGCCGCTTTGCCCATCTCGCCCCCAAGCGCGTCCACTTCACGCACAAGGTGTCCCTTTGCGGTGCCGCCGATGGACGGGTTACAGGGCATATTGCCCACCCAGTCTAAATTTATTGTGAACATTATGGTCTGGACACCGAGTCGCGCGGCGGCTAAAGCCGCTTCAATTCCCGCGTGACCTGCGCCTATTACCGCAACGTCTACTTGTCCTGCGCTGTATTTTTTCATAAAATCCTACTTTCCTACACAGAATCGGCTGAATACTTCGTTTGTGACCGCCTCTGTCACACGTTCGCCCGAAAGTTCCAAAAGTGCGGACAAGGCGTCGTCCGCGCAAATTCCAACGGCGTCTAAAGTAAAGCCGTCTTCCATAGTAGAGAGCGCCTCGCAAACCGCAGAATATGCCCTGTTTGCACAGTCGCGTTGGCGTTCGGTAGTCAGCACCGCAACGTCTGCTTTAAGGTTATAAGCACCAGACGCGGTGAAAATCGCCTCTTTTAATTCTTCGGTACCCGCACCCTCTTTTGCCGATATTAAAACGGGGGACAGGGGGGCAAAATCCGCCAAAGCGACCTTTAGCGGCATATCGGTTTTATTAACAACTGCAATTGCGTTTTTGTTTTTAATAATTTCTAAAATGTGTCGGTCGTCCGAAGAAAGCGCCCTTGTGCCGTCAAATACTGCAAGAATAAGTTGCGCTTCGTTCGCCGCTTTACAGGCGAGTTCTACGCCGATAGATTCTACTTCGTCAGAAGTTTCGTGTACGCCCGCCGTATCGGCAAGACGAAGACGGATATCGCCAACGCGTACCGTTTCTTCAACAACGTCGCGCGTTGTACCCGCAACCGCCGTAACAATAGAGCGTGTGTCACCCGCAAGCATATTCATAAGTGTTGATTTGCCAACGTTTGGTGCACCTATGATGGCAGTTTTTATACCCTCGCGGACAATTTTACCCGCATCGAAGTTTGAAAGCAATGCGAACAGAGCCGATTTGCACCTTATAAGACTTGTTTTAACCGTGTCGGCGTCGGCTTCGGGCAGGTCTTCGTCGGGATAATCGGCATAGACCGCCATTGCCGCCGTGACCGCAAGTAAATCGGTTTTGATTTTTTCAATTTCCCTATGCACCCTGCCCGTTTTGGAGGCAAGGGCAATTTTGTGTTCTTGCTCACCCTGTGCCGATATGAGTGCCATTACGCTTTCGGCTTCGGATAAATCCATCTTGCCGTTTTCATACGCGCGGCGCGTAAACTCGCCCGCCGCTGCAGGTGTTGCTCCCGCTGCAAACGTGGCGCGCAAAAGCGCACGTGTTATGTATACACCGCCGTGGGTGGAAAGTTCAATTACGTCCTCGCCCGTGTAACTTTTGGGCGCGGCAAATACAAGCGCCACCGCCTCGTCAAGCATCTGCCCGTCGTGGTAAACGGCACCGAAAAGCGCAGTATAACCCTTGGCATCTGCTATTTTCTTTCCGCTTTTTGATTTGAAAACTTTATCTGCAATCGCTCTTGCATCTGTGCCGGAGATTCGCACAGTGCCAATACCGCCCTCGCCGAGAGGGGTAGAAATTGCGGCTATTGTGGTACTCATATTCTCACCTCGATTTAATATCATAACATATTATCTTATTTAATTCAATAAAATTGAATTGAAGTCGGTAATTTTTTGTTGACTTTTGCGGTTTAGCGTGTTAAACTGTCAATATAATTTTTTTTAGAAGAGGGAATTATAATGAAATTGAAAAATGAGTATTTGATTAGGGTTTATGAAACCGTTGCTCAAAGAAACGCGGGCGAGCCCGAGTTTTTACAGGCAGTTTTAGAGGTTTTGGAATCTCTTGAGCCTGTTGTTGAGCAGGACCCGCGCCTTGAAAAATGGGGCGTTATGGAAAGAATTGTTGAGCCCGAGCGTATGATTACCTTCCGCGTTTCGTGGATGGACGATGCAGGCAACGTACAGGTTAACCGCGGTTACCGCGTACAGTTTAACTCGGCTATCGGTCCTTATAAGGGCGGTATCCGTTTGCATCCTTCGGTTAACGCATCGGTTATTAAGTTCCTCGGCTTTGAGCAGACCTTCAAAAACAGTCTTACCGGTCTTCCCATGGGCGGCGGCAAGGGCGGTTCCGACTTTGACCCCCGCGGCAAGTCTGACGCCGAGATTATGCGTTTCTGCCAGAGTTTCATGACAGAACTCTCGAAACACATTGGCCCCGATACCGACGTTCCCGCTGGTGACATCGGCGTTGGCGCACGTGAGGTTGGCTATCTTTACGGTCAGTATAAGCGCCTTCGTAATGAGTTTACAGGCGTTCTCACAGGTAAGGGCCGCTCGTTCGGCGGTTCGCTCATTCGTCCCGAGGCTACAGGTTTCGGCGCTGTTTACTACACCGTTGAAATGCTCAAGACCTTTGGTGAGGATATAAAGGGCAAGACGTTTGCCGTTTCGGGCTTTGGTAACGTTGCTTGGGGTACCGTTAAGAAGATTACGGAACTCGGCGGTAAGGTTGTTACCATTTCGGGACCTGACGGATACATATACGACCCCGACGGTGTTTCTACCGAAGAAAAAATCAACTTTATGCTTGAGATGCGCGCATCAGGACGCGATAAGGTTAAAGATTATGCAGATAAGTTCGGCGTACAGTATTTCGAAGGCAAACGTCCGTGGGAACAGAAGGTTGACGTTATTATGCCTTGCGCAACACAGAACGAAGTATCGCTTGACGACGCTAAAAACATTGTTGCTAACGGCGTTAAGTATTACGTTGAGGTTTCCAATATGCCCACAACCGAAGAGGCTGTTGCATACTTAAAAGAAAACAAGGTTGTAATCGCTCCTTCAAAGGCAGTTAACGCAGGCGGCGTTGCCGTTTCGGGCCTTGAGATGAGCCAGAACTCAATGAGATACAGTTGGACAGCCGAAGAAGTTGACGCAAAACTTCACCAGATTATGAGCGACATTTATAAGAACTCTTACGATGCCGCAAAGAAATTCGGTATGGAAGGCGACCTTATTGCAGGTGCAAACATTGCAGGCTTTATGAAGGTTGCAGATGCTATGATTGCCGAAGGCGTTGCATATTAAACCAAAAAAACAGGGCTCTGTGAGCCCTGTTTTTTAGTTAATAGTGAGTTTATAAAAAGGGGCATTTATGCCCTTTTTTATTTTTTATATAAACTAAAGGTGTAAACAATGCTGTAAATGGCGGTTGCGCCGCAAAGGGCTAATCCGTGTGGATTGTCGTGCACAAGGTTTTCTGCCGACATTCCGAAAGCAATAACCTGTGGCACAAAACAGCAAAGTGCAAACATAGAACAAATTATGCCAACAGGCAAAAGCAACGCGCTTTTTAGGGGTATTCCGTTTTCAAGTTTTGCGACGTAGAGGAAGAATAAGAGCGCAGAAGAAAGGAACGCAAGATAGAAAACGTTGGATGCAATAACCGAAACGGTTGAATAAACCGTAAACACGCAAATCAGTTTGAAAAGGAAGAAAAGCAGAGGGAAAATGTAAAGCAGCGAAAAGATTTTTTTATAATCATGAAAAACCTTTTTTAGCGGCATAATGCAAAAAGAAACCGCTGACAACACCGCGAAAATATTGGTAAGTGTAACGAAAATTACGCTGTCGGTTACGTATTCCATAAACAAAACTTCGTATAAAAACGAGAGTGCGAGCGGTATTCCGGCAATAGATAAAAGTGCCGACGGATTTTCTTCACGTTTTGGTTGTCTTAAATCAAAAAACGCAACCGCCGCAGAGCAAAGTGCCGCCAAAACGATAAACACTGTAAGCGCTACAGCAAGTGTGTGACTTTCGGATTTGAAAAATCCGCTTTTTTCCTCTGTTAAATATAAAATTTGTGCACACCGTGCATAGACCGCCATTATCGCGGCGGCAACATAAAACAAACTTACGCGTGTATGCTTCATGCGCTCACGCCCTTTCAAGAATTATTTTAAAAAACAAAACATATTATTGGACAAGGACTATTTTACAGAAAAAGGCTTAAAAAGTCAATAAAGGAGTAATAAAAATGAGAAACGTATATTCCGTACTTGCAATAATACTGTTTATGTGTATGCTGCTGATTCCGCTTTTAGCAATGGAAACAGATGGCGAAAACAAAAGTATTTTGCCGCCCGTAACAGAAGAAAAAGAAGACGTTTTCAGGGTTTTATGCGGTGAAGAGGTGGCAACACTTTCGGCAGAGGAATATATAACGGGTGTTGTGGCGGCAGAGATGCCTGTGCTTTATGAAACGGAAGCATTAAAAGCGCAGGCGGTTGCGGCATATACCTATGCAGCAAGGAAACGCGCTACGGCAGAGGGCGAATACGATATAACGAACGACCACACAAAAGACCAATCGTACATAAACGAGGCGGCACAAAGGGAAAAATGGGGAGAAAAATATGAGGAATACAGCCAAAAAATAAAGTCGGCAGTAACGTCGGTTGCGGGCAAAAAACTTATATACAAAGATGAGTTATGCCTGTCGGTATATCACGCAATATCGTCGGGCAAAACCGAAAGCGCAGAAAATTTTTGGGACAAAGAATACCCTTATCTTTGCTCTGTGGAAAGTGTTTACGATATTTTATCGCCCGATTATAAAACCGAAAAAACCGTGACGCAAGACGAAATTAAAACTGCATTTTCGGACGTCACTTTTACCGAAGACCCGCAAGAATGGTTTTCCGATACCGTGAAAACACAGGTCGGCACAGTGACGGAAATCACCTTTTGTAACACAAAAATAAAAGGGACAGTCTTTCGCGAAAAACTGTCCCTTCGGTCACAAAATTTCGATATAGAGTTTATAGACGGAGTATTTAAAATAACGGTGCGAGGTTACGGCCACGGCGTTGGAATGAGCCAGTACGGTGCCAACTGTATGGCAAAACAAGGCGCAAAATATGATGAAATTTTACTCGCTTACTATAAAGGCGCAAAGATAGAATAATTTAATTACGCAAGACCGTAAAAAATGAGAGAAATTATTGAAACTATAACAAGGTCAAGCGGGGTGCCCTTCAAAAATTCGGGCACACGCGAATGCTTCAGAGACAACTGTACGCAGTAAAAAATTGCAAGTACAAGCAAAAGACCGAGTCCGTAAAAAAGTGCGGCTAAAAGCGCATAAAGAACGTTTTGTTCCATAGCGCAAAGTGCGGCAATACCAAGAGAAATTCCGTATGCCACAAGCAGTTGATATTTGTCAAAACCGCTTTTCAAAAACGGTAAATATTTATGTGATAAAAACATAACCGCCGCCGTAACAGATGCATATAAAAGTGTAAAAAGCGCAGAAAGTTTAAGCGGTATTAGCAAGTATGCGAAAACAGGGTAACAAACGACGGTTGAAAGTATTGCACCCGCCGTACTGAAAGCGCCCAGATAAACGCTTTTGCGGAAAGTATCAGACGAAAGTGTGCCGCCGTTTACACCGATATATCGGTAACAAACAATGTTTTTTGTAAACAGACTTGCAAAAAGGATGGCAAAAAGTTTAGTCATTTTTCTTGTCCTCCTTTGCAAGGTAAGAAAGCACCGCCGAAAGAAGTGCCACAATAAATATTGCGCCCGCGGGCAATGTCAAAACTCGGATAGGCTCCCAAATTTGTGTTGTTTTGGGGAGTGAAAAGATTTTGCCCTGACCTAACAGTTCGCGCAAAACGCCCATCAAAAACATAATGGCAAAAAATGCAACCGAGTTAGTGGAGAGCGAAAGCGCGAATTTTTTGTTATTCTCTCCTTTTGCCAAAAAGAAGAGGAAAAAAGCCGAAACAACGCAAAGCGGTGTGTAATAAAATCCAAGTGGCAGCGTTTGCGGAACAAATATTCCCACAACCGAAACCGCCGTTCCCGCCGCAATGAGCATTACCGGGAATTTTACGTTAGCGGGTACGATTTTCGGCACAAGCAACGTGGTGGCAAACATTAAAAATACGGCGGCTATAACCGCTATTGCGGCGCGCAAAGCCGAAAGCGCCGTTGTTGTTAAATAAAGCACCGGTAGCGCTGCCGATAAGGCTAAAAGCAGGGCTTTACAATACTTTTTCATCTATTTGCCCTCACTTTCTACCTTGTTTTTTTCGGCCTCAATAGCGCCAAAAGAAATCGAGGACGAAACGGGGGCGGTGTCTTTTGGCAGGTTTTTAAGCGCGTTTGCACAAAGGATTATTAAAACAGCGGCAAGCAATGCACAAATAATCGCCAAGGCAGAATGCCAAACACTGTTTGGAAATTTAGAAAAATCAGGCATTTTCATTCTTGCCACCTCCTATGTTTATTTCGGGTATCGCGCTGAAAAGCGGACGGAGAAGACAGGCGGCACAGATAGCAAAATACACGCCCTCGTCAACCGAGGCATATTTGCGAAGTACAACCGTCAAAAATCCGATAAACACGCCGAAAGCGAGTTGTCCTGATAAGTTTTGCGGGCTTGTCGTGCGCGCCGTTGCCATAAAGATAACGCCAAGTAAAAGTCCGCCGCCGAAAACGGTGACCGAAAGACTTTGTCCGAATATAAGCGCCGCGATTGTGGCGGTAAAAATCGCCGAAAGTATAATAGCGGGGGAGGCGACGCGGCGGAAGACAAGATAAAGTCCGCCAAGAATTAAGAAAAGGGAACCAACTTCGCCAATTGCACCGCCGTGCGCACCAAATAAAAGTTGGGAATAAGAATAGGTACCTGCGGGGGAGTTAAGCGGCGTAGATGCGGTAGAAAGTCCCGAAAACGCGTCGGAAAAACTGTTTGCAATGGTGGGGAACGATACCGCCGTCAGTATTGCGCCGAAGGCGGCGGGGTTTACAATTTCACACCCGTGACCGCCAAAGAAAACGCGTGGTATAACTGTCGCAGAAACCGTTATTAAAATCGCAACGGGTAACGGTACGGTTGACGGCATACACATGCCAACAAGCAATCCCGTTACAACGGCGGATAAATCTTTAACGTTTGCGGCTTTTGGCAAAATGCGTGATATGCCCCATTCGCAAAGAGCGGCGGACGCCACACAGCAAAACAGTAAAAGCGCCGCGCGGAAGCCGAAAAATAGCACACCGGCAATTGCCGCGGGTAATAATGATAACAGTATATCAAGCATATCGTCAAAGGTCGAAACGCAACCGTTTGGACTGCCTGTCAGAAACTTTTTAAGCGACATAAAATGTATCTCCTTTTCAGGTTACAATTTTGTTACTTTTTATATAATACTATATTTTGCCGAAAATTACAAGTAAAAAAACACACGCATCACAGGTGCGTGTGTTTTTGCTATCAAAGATTTATCTTTCCGCGTGTGAAAACGCCGTAACGGTTTTTGTAATATACCTTAAAACTTTTTGTGTCTTTTGGTATTTCGCGGGTGATTTTTCCGCTTTTAATTTCTTCTTCGGTGAGTTCGTCTGTAAGCCCCGATATCGAACCGCTTTCCGCTCTGAAATCAATCATAGAGAGTGCCGCGCTTTCGTCACAGGGGTTTGCGCAAATAGAAATTTTGTTCTCGTCGGTTGTGAACGAAACCTCGTCATCAAATACGCAAAACTCAACTCTTTCCTTAGCGTTTTCAAGCGTGGCAACATAATACCCCTTGGGAAGTGATAGCGGAAAAACGGCAGTGTTCGTTACCTTGTAGTTTTCAAAAATGATACCATCTTTATAAAGCGTAACGGTGTCTGTGCCCTCCAAAAAGACCGAAACCACAACCTCGTCACCTACGCGGTAGTTAGATTTGTTTCCGTTGTCAATTGCAATTTTAGGTTTTTTATTCTGCAGACCGCTTTGAAAAACAAGTTGCTCAATATCCTCATCGAGCAGCGGAACTTCTTCAAGTTTATCATATCTGCACAGCGCAAAGACTTTATATTTTTCAAAATATTCTTCAGGCGTGTATTTTTCGCGCTTGCAACGCGGACGCACCGCCTCTGAAACTTCGATATATAAAATTTTACCGTTTTTGTCTTTTATAATATCGGTAATTAAGGCTACATGATTTCTACCATCATTAAAAGCGTGAAGAACGTCAAGAAGTTTAATGTCTTCTGCCGTATATTCGCCCTTTTTAGCAATAAGGCGCATACCGTCAATAGACAACCAGTGTTTTGTGGGAATGCGCGGCAAAATACCGAGCGCATAGCGCACAAAACTGTTGCAAACAATGCCGAAATTACAAGCAAAAAGCGCAGCGTGTCCCGGCTGATACAGTTTGCTATAGGGATTAGGGATAGCGGTAATAAAACTTTCAAAAGAAACGTTTTCGGCTAAAAAGCGGTCATTTGTTTCACAACTTGCATAAATAAACCCCGTAACCTCTTGCCCTGCAGGAATAACGGTCTGTCCGTCCACTCTCGAATAACAGGGGATGTCTTTGAGAGGGGTCCAAACAAAATCGGTAAGTTGTCTTGCGCGGGCAAGCGCCGCGGATTCTCTTTCGGTTTTCGGTTTGGTAGAAATCATTTTAATTCTCCTAAAAGACACAGTTTATATAACGATATTATAACAATTTTTTGGTAAAGTAAAGGAAAAACAAAAAAACACTTGCAAAACTAAAAAAATGTGGTATAATAATAAGGCGCCCAAAAAGCGCAAGCGGCAAAAGTCGCGAAAAGGTGACCTCCGCCTTAAAAGAGGACAAAATAAATATCGCGGGGTAGAGCAGTTGGTAGCTCGTCGGGCTCATAACCCGGAGGTCGCAGGTTCAAGTCCTGTCCCCGCAACCAAAAAC
>JAFPBM010000102.1 GCA_017424125.1 Clostridia bacterium
GAAGTTCGGGGTGACCGAAGAAACTTACGTCAACGTTTATAAGCATACCGGGCGCCAATTCAAAATCGCCGTTAGGACCAAAGAAGGGAGCCTCTGCTTCCATAAGTCCCATAGAATGTGCAAACGGACAAACAATGTACTGTGAGAGTCCGTGTTTCTCGTAATAAAGACGTCCGGGAACGTCAATCTCTCTGCCTGTCATACCGGGTTTGAGCATATCGTGTGTAAGACGGAATGTCTCACGCATGTGGTTGAGAAGGTCTTTTTGACGCTGTGTGAACTCACCGTTTACGGGAATGGTGTCACCAAAGGTACCTGCATAGCCGTTAATACGGGGAGCAATACCAATCATAACAAGTTCTCCGTCTTCCATAACCTTGTTGGTTGCGGTCGGAACAACGGCCTTTGCACGTGCACCTGAGCCAACGATTGTGCTGTATGCAAAACTATTAGCGCCGTTAGCGCGGCAGATAGCCTCACCTGCGGCGGCAACTTCATATTCGTGTGCGCCGGGGCGTATAGCGTTTATCATGGCGTCATAAGCCTTGTCGCAGAGAAGAACGGATTTTGTAGCCTGTTCAACCTCCCAGGGAGATTTGTATGCGCGCATATTTTCATATTCTTCGGTGATGTCAACGAGTTCTGCGCCCTTGAAACCTTCCTGTACGTCGAGGTAAACCTGGTGCGGAATTGTTGTTGTGCCGACAATACCAATGCGGTTAAGAACTGTGCCCTCGCCCTTGAGTTCTGCATTAAGTTGTGCAAAATCAATGATAGTAGCGTTGGGATATTCTTCGTCGGGTACCATAAATACGGGGAAGCAACGAACCTTTGTAATAGCAGAGTCCATCTGTGCAAAAGGTTCGGATTCGGGTCCGCCCAAAAGAATCGGTTCGCCCTTAATCGGAACGAGCACCGCACCTTTTTCAAACTGACCGCACCAACCCGTGAGGTACCAGCCGTTCGCAACGTTGAGTTCATCAAAATAAACGAGCGCTGCGTCGAGTCCTTTGTCTGCAAGTATCTTACGTACACCTGCAAGACGGTTGTCTGTTTCTTGTCTGTTGTAATATGCCATTTTCTTTTCCTGCCTTTCACAGTTTATTAAATAAAATTATCGTCAAGCGGGAACATAGGTCTGCGAATTTTCGTAAGCCCCATATCCTGCAAGCGTTCGGTTGATGCGCCGGGGGTAAAAGCGAGAATTGCTCGTTCTGCCTCGGCGGCGAGTTCGGGGAACAAATACCCGAGTTTAACCACAACAACGTGGAATTTTTTATAATCAAGGTCGATTGATTCAAAAATATCGGGTCGGCAAAGTGCCGCGCGGTTTTTGGTTATAACCACCGTTATGTCGCCGCAGTCAAGCGTAGCACTCGGTCCCGCATTATTATATTGGTAAGACAAAATATCTCCGCGGTGAATAAGTTTGCCCGTTATGGTCGCTTTTTCGCTCTTTTCCGATAAACTTCCGCCTACCGTCAGCGTCAACGTGTCACCGATTTTTGCTTTATAACAAGCATCACAAGCGTCCGCGTCCATAATTCCCGCAAGAAGTGCATCTTTAATGCCCAAATTTTGCAACAAATTAAGCATATAAGCGTTGTCACCTGCTGCACCTGCCGTTGTGTTATCACCCGAATCGGAAACGAAAACAGTGCTTTCTTTTGCACTATCTGCACGTAATAACGCTTCTTTCGGTTCAAGCGCTTCAACCAAAAATTCAAAATCATGGCGCTTGTCGTAAAACATTTTTGCAAGTTTTTCAGCACATTCCTTTGCAAGTAACTCGTCGTTTTCGTGTGTTACCACAAAGTTGGGACCTGTGTATTCCTCGTCAATCCAAGGTTGCCCGTTAAACACCTGAACCGAAAGCATACCGGGTAGTTTTTCAAGTTCTGCGGCCGCTTCCATAATGTCTTTCATAGGGGAAAGTGCCGTTTGCACCGCGTCACCGCATATAATAACGTTTGCACGTGCAATCTGTGGACGGGGGAGAATTTTATTGTCAATCATATAAAAAAGCAGTTCCATTGCGCGTCTTTCGGTTTCCTCTCGGTCGCAGTGGGGTGCCGTGCGGTAACCCGTTACACAGTTGGCAAGGCGGGGGATTTCGTCGCTGTTGTCGGCGTGGAAGTCCATCGCAACCGATACGGGTATATCGTAACCTATTTTGTCTCGCACCATTTTGAGCAGCGCCTCTTCGGCGCTTCCCAAATTTTCAACACACATCGCGCCGTGCAGATAAAGCCACACGCCGTCAAGGTCGGGTGTCAGTTTGTCTACTATACTGTTTGCAAGACGTAAAAAATCACTCTTTATAACCGCACCGCCCGGTAAAGCGTGGGCGTATATAGTTGGAACAATATCACAACCACGCAACTTTAACATTTCGGTAACGGCAATTTTTTCAAGCATTTTGTCGCCTTCGGCGTAATCAAAATCTGTAAATTTTGTAAGCACGGGGGTAAGGCTGTTGCCCTCGCATAGCATTGCACCAACCGCAATTTTCATAATACCACTCCTTTTGCAAACGTTTGCAATAATAAAAAAATAAAATTAAACCGCCTTTACGGTATCGCCTTTATAAAGCAACGGCTCAAGTAAAATATGTTCGCCGTCTGCGTTCTGATTTTTAAGTTTTGATAAGAGTTGTTTGCCAACAAGTTTGCCGATTTCTTCTTCAGGCTGTCGGATAGAGGCTATTTTGTGCCCGCCTTTATATCTTTCGTGAACGTCAAAACCGATAAGCGAAATATCTTCGGGCACCGAAAGCGATGCTTCTTTAATGGCGTCGAGCGCACCATAGGTCATTTTTTCACTTGTAACAAAAACCGCACTAAAAGGCGCGTTTTCTCGGTTTTCAAGAAGTTTTTTCATAGCAATGTAACCCGATTCGCGTTTGTAATCGCCAAACGCAATCAAGTCTTCGTTTTCTGAAAGACAAAGTTTTTTCAAAGCATCGCGGTAACCTTCAAGACGCTCTGCACCCGTGGTTTCTTCTTTACTGCCTATAATAGTTGCAATGTTTTTATGACCTTGTGATTTTAAGTATTCAACCGCCATAAAACTCGCTTTCTTGTTGTCAATCGTAATAGCGTCAATGTTTTCGGCTTTCGGCACGTTATCTATAAATATAACGGGTTTTCCGCCGTTTCTGAAACGGGCAGAGGAAGCACCGTCAATATCAACGGTTGCCAAAACCAAAGCATCTACCTGACGTTTATAAAGCATATCAAGATATTTGTTTTCCTTGTCGGCGCGTTCGTGTGTGTCGGCAAGCAAAAGCATATATCCTTCCTTGGAAACTGCGCTGTCAATTTCTTTTACAATAGTGCCGAAAAAGTTTTCGGAAATATCGGGAAGTACGACGGCAACGGTTTCGGTCGAGCATTTTTGCAAAGAACGCGCAACCTCGTTGGGTGTGTAGGAATATTTTTCTGCAAGTTCTAAAACGCGTTTTTTAGTGTCGGCATTAACAACGCTTTTGCCGTTAATAGCGCGCGAAACGGTCGAAACCGAAAGCGAAAGTTCTTTTGCAATCTGCTTTAACGTGCTGTCAGCCATATTCCACACCCCTTTCTTTGCAAACGTTTGCAATTCTTATTTTTAAGGATACACGCTTTTAACCATTTTGTCAAGCAAAATGATGTGTTTTTTGTAGAAAATCACTCTTTACTTTTGTGTGTTGTAGTGCTATAATTTCTCCTGTTCGGAAATTATACATTATGTATGTAAGGTGATATTATGAGTACGCTTTTATCCGTTTCGGTCGCGCTCTTGGCGGGACTGATTATGACAAGACTTTTTAAGCCTTTAAAACTGCCGTCGGTAACGGCATATCTGATAGCGGGTGTTTTAATTGGTCCATACTGTGTCGGCAGACTCGGTATTGACGGTTTCGGCTTTGTGGATGCCGCACACGTCAGTAATCTTTCACTCGTTTCAGAGGTGGCGCTTGGATTTATTGCTTTTTCAATCGGTAACGAGTTCCGTTTGGACGAACTCAAGAAAACGGGCAAACAAGCGCTCGTAATCGGTGTGTTTCAAGCGTTGGCTGCTACAATTCTTGTAGATATTGCGTTGTTTTTAGTACATATAATGATGCCCGACGTACTGTCGGTTTCACAACTTATAACGCTTGGTGCAATTGCAACGGCAACCGCCCCCGCCGCAACGCTTATGGTTGTCCGTCAGTATAAAGCGCACGGACCGCTTACAAAACTTTTACTTCCGATTGTTGCACTTGACGACGCCGTCGGTTTGGTGGTCTTCGCTGTATCGTTTGGAATTGCCAAAACACTCTCAAACGGTGCGGTTGACATAATATCTATTTTGGTTAATCCGATTATAGAGATTGTGTTGTCGTTATTGCTCGGTGCAATAATGGGTGTTGTGCTTACATATCTTGAAAAATTCTTCAATTCCAATACTAATCGTCTTAATCTTACAATAGGAATTGTATTTTTAACGGCGAGTCTTTCAATGCTTGATTTCCATATCGGACCCGTTCATATCAGTTTTTCTTCATTGCTTGTATGTATGATGCTCGGCACTGTTTTCTGCAACATATGCCCGCTCTCGCACGACCTTATGATAGCGTCGGACAAGTGGACGTCACCGCTTTTTGCGCTATTCTTTGTTATAAGCGGTGCAGAACTCGAACTCGGCGTTTTTGCAAACGGCGCAATTGTAATCATTGGAGTGGTTTACATAATATCTCGTTCTGCGGGTAAATATTTCGGCTCTATGGGCAGTGCAAAACTTACAAAGTGTTCGCCAAACATATGCAAATATCTTGGCATAACGCTCTTGCCACAGGCGGGTGTTGCGCTCGGAATGTGTACTACCGCAATGCAACTCGGCGACGAGGGCAGACTCATAAGAAATATCACCCTTTTCGCTGTTTTGGTATATGAACTTATAGGACCGCTTCTTACCCGTCAAGCATTACAAGCGGCGGGTGAAATCCATCCCATTCCGCACGAGGTTAAAAACCGACGTGA
>JAFPBM010000103.1 GCA_017424125.1 Clostridia bacterium
CCGTAATTCCGCGTACCGTGCGTCTATCCGAGGCGCCAAGTTACGGCATGCCGATACAGTATTATGACAAGCGTTCCAAGGGTGCTGATGCATACGGTAAACTTGCAAAAGAATTTCTTAAAAATAACAGAGGGTGAATATAATGAAAAAAGGCGGACTTGGCAGAGGACTTGATTCTCTCTTCGACCAAAACAGTGTGGACAAGGATAGCATTTTGCTTGTAAAACTGTCCGAAATTGAGCCAAATAAAAATCAGCCGCGCAAAACTTTTGACGAAAAGGCTATTGAAGAACTTTCAAACAGTATAAAAGAGCACGGACTTTTACAGCCTATTTTGGTGCGCCCGCTTGTAAACGGCGCGTATCAGATTATTGCGGGTGAGCGACGTTGGCGCGCCTGCCGCATGGCAGAACTTGATATGGTACCCGTAATTATAAAGGAAATGGACGACCGCAAAACAATGGAGGTTTCGATTATCGAAAACCTTCAGCGTGAGGATTTAAACCCGGTTGAAGAGGCGCTTGGATTCAAGGCGCTTATTGATACGTATGGGTTAACACAAGAACAGGTCGCGGAACGTGTGGGCAAATCCCGTTCTGCAATCACCAACGCGCTCAGGCTTTTAGGTCTTAGTGATAAGATTTTGGAGTCGCTTCGCGAGGGTGAGATTACGGTAGGTCACGCAAAGGCGTTGCTTTCGGCGGAGGAAAGTCGCAGAAACAGTCTGCTTTCACTTGCTGTTGCAGGTGCTTCGGTCCGCCAACTTGAGCAGATGGCAAAAAGCACGGAAAAACCGCAAAAAAAGACGGCTCCCGCCGCCAAAGATAAGTATTACAGGGAAGTTGAACTCGCATTGAAGTCGGTATTGCACCGTCCTGTAAAAATCACAAAAGAGGATAACGGACGCGGCACACTTTCGATTGAGTTCTATAATAACGATGAACTAAAGGACCTTGCAAAACGTATTGCAGGAGAAAAATGGTAAAAATAAAAGGCTGACAACGTCAGCCTTTTTCTATTTTATCTCTTTAGCACCGAGAGAAGCGAGTGCCTCTGCCGCCAAGGCGGTTTCGGTGGTTACGGCAAAAATAACCGAGTTTTCGGTTTGCATTAAAACAATGTGGGGCGATACCGCCGCTTTGTTTGTGTCGTCAACAGTTACGGGTTTTAAATACTGTTTTATTGCATCAATAACCGTGTTTAGGTCATCGTTGTCTTTGAGGGTGAAGACGCCAAACTGTTCGACTTCGTTTTCGGTTTTACTTACAAGCACCGAAAAATCGTCCAAAATATCGGTACTGAAACCAAAACGTTCTTCTATCTCTTTAGTGTCGAGCGCTATTAAATTTTCTTCCGCGGAAAAGGCGCCCGACTCGGTTAGTGCGGATTTAATTTCCTTTACGGTTGGCTTTGCGGAATTACAGCCGCAACAAAACAGGAAAAATGCAAAAGCAAGGGCTGCCGAAAGTAGTTTCTTCATAGCCAAAACTCCTGTAAAAACAATCTAAAATCTACGCCAATATTATACAACAAACAGTAAAAATAGTAAACACCCAATAAGGCGTAAATTTTTACGAAAACAATTAACATAATATTTTGTTATGCGTTATTATTTTTCGGCAAGTATTTCAACTTATTCACCGAGTTATTAACAAAACAGGGGCAAAAAACGCGATTAAATCGTTAAAAAGGGGCAAAAAAGTGAAAAAGTTAGTGGAAAAGTTGAATAATTATTGGGGTTATGTTAGTTTACATAACAACATTTTTTTGTCGAAAAAAGTTAAATTTTTGTTATAATTTGTAATCATAAAAATGCCCCCGACACACATACACTTGTGTGCGGGGGACACATTTTTAGATACCGTAAATTTCGCGCAATTTCTTATCGCGCTTTGTACGCATAGAAATGTTGCGGACGGCGGTTTTAAGGTGGGGGAAATCCGTAAGACCTGAAAGCATTTTTTCGGTCAATTCTTTATCGCCTTTTAGTGCGCCGCCGAGGACGATTACGACAACCAAATTGCCGACCGTGCGGTCGCCTTTAACGTAAAGTTCGTTAAGTGAATCGTAAATCTTTTTGAGTTTCTTAACGTTGTCTTTTTCTAACAGTTCGCGGATATCGTTTGTTACTGTATTCATAAAAAAGTTAACGTAAAGCAACTCACCGTTTTCGGCAACACTTTCTTTATATGTGTCCTTGTATGCGGGGAAGATGGCAAGAAGTTTATTGGCAAGGTCGTCAACCGTCAAGGTTTCGCCACCTGTTTTTTGGGGAAGTGCTACCTCTGCTGTGCGGGTTTTGCGTTTTGAAACGCCAAGAAGCGATAAAAGAGTATCGTTAAAGTCGATACCTACTGCAGCGGCGTCTGCTGCGGTGCTTTGTTCGTCAAAAAGATATGAAGAAACAACCGCAAACTCACTTAAAGTGCCATCGACAACCTCTGCCGACAAGAGTTCGAAAAGGTGTTTTTCATCATTATAAGCAATCTTGAAAGAGCGTGTGTCACTCTCGAAAATGCCGTCTTTCTCCGAAAAATTATTTTCCTCTAAAAGCGGACGTATTTCTGCGTATACAGCGTCAAAAATTTTCTGTTCCATTATGATTCTCCGTTTGTTTAAAAATATATATTATATTGTATCACAGTTTTATTTGTTTGTCACCTAAAATTTTGTTGCAAGTGGGCGGCGCAGAGGATATAATATAATAAAATCCAAAAAGGACGGAAAAAGATGAATTTATCTGATATCGGTACAATAAAGAAACTTCTGAACGCAGACGATTTTTCTTTCAAAAAATCGCTCGGTCAGAACTTTTTAATAGATGATACAGTCTGTCCGCGAATGGCAGAGTTTTCGGTCGACGATGAAACGGGCGTTTTAGAGATTGGTCCGGGAATCGGCGTTTTAACCCGCGCG
>JAFPBM010000017.1 GCA_017424125.1 Clostridia bacterium
AATATGTGCGTTTCCTCTCGCTTATTACCAATGCCACAAAAGGCTCTGGATACAATTACGGTATCATAAGAGCTAAATATACAACGTACATTGTGGCCCCCACAATCAACGCAAACTTCAAAGATGCACTCGGAAACTTTATCAATCCATTAGGCAACGGCGCAGTAGCACCGTCTGCAGTAAAACTTGATGTTTCCGATGTTGGTGCAGATGTCGAAGAAAGCGGATTTACCGTTAAAAAAGACGGCGCGGCTATCACAGTAGAAAACGGCGCAGTTCTCACCGAAAACGGTAAATATGAAGTTACCGCATATAACAAAAAAGGCACAGTGAATCTCACCTTTACCATAAAGACTTCAACTACTCCGGTAAAGATGGATAAATATGATTTCACCGCCGGTCAGGTTGCAGCGAAAGAAGCTTATGATAAACTTCTGTCTGTAGCACCCGCAGGTGCACCCGAAGGATTCACAAAGGGCGACGGTGCGGTAATCATAAACGATACGCTTGTTACAAATCAGAATAACCCTAACGGCGCCTATAAAAAGGAAATTTGGGAATCCGATTGGGGTGTTCCTAACGAAGGTACAAACCTCACAGTTGGAAGCGACTCAAAAGGCTATAAAAAGGACGGTTATTTCTATTTCGTAAATCAAGACGAAAAGGGAAATAAGTATTCCGCTTTAAGCATTAACTACAGCGTTGCAAACTCTGGTTCACCCGCCGATGGATATCTCTCAATTTATACGGCAGATACCTATAACGGCACTTATAAACTTGTAAAACCGACAGCGGTTTCGGTTGTTCGCAAGGCAAACCGTGTAACAGTTTATAATGCAATTTATTATTTAGGTTCAGAGGGTTCGGTTGTTAAGGTTGAATATCATCCTAACGCACCGCTTTCATCTCTCTGGCAGGGCTCATTCTTGGCAATCCAAGAACTTACAAAACTTTCGTTCCCGGATTTGTCGGCAACGGCAGACGGCAAAAAACTTTACTATAACGACGTTGCAAAGAGTGATGTAACCGTTTCGGTTAAGGGCGAAAATTATTGGTTTGTTACGAAATACGGCAAGGAAATACCCAAACCGGCAAATAATAAACTTACAGAGGACGGCTATTACACCGTATATGCCGCCAATGCTTCGGGTACTTCTTCGGCAAGTTTCTATATTGCAAAGAAAATGCCTGTTGCACAACTTGTTGACGTATATGGCAACAATATGTCGCCGGGCGATGTAACCAACGATGACGTTCGTGTAATTTCTCATAATGCACAAACGGTTGAAATACTGCGTGACGGTATGCTGTATAGCACCGCTAAAGACGTTGTACTTGAACTTAACGGTTCTTACACCGTTATTGTTAAAAATGAACACGGCGGTTTTGAAACAAACTTTATAATCAATCGCCCCGTTCCCGTAATTACTGCAAATAACTTCCGCAGTAAAAAGGTTAACGACGGTGACGTTGTCGACACAGTTGTAAGTTATAGCATACTAAACGCCAAAAATTACACAATAACCCTTGATGGCAATAAGTATGTTCCAACAGAAGAGGGAACACTCACAGCAGAGGGTAAATATGTAATCACCGCAACCAATGCGGCGGGTGTTTCCACACTCAGTTTCACGGTTAAGTTCAATCCTCCGCTGCCACCGATAAAACACCCTGGCAATACAGTTAAGGTCGTTGACTATATGGCGGGTGGAAGGTCCACATTTACGGTTGACCGCTATAAATACGAAAATGTAGAACTTGATGCAGGAAAATCGCTTCAGAATGTTTCTTGGACAGGATTTACAGGTCCCATTCTTCGTTCCACATCAGTAAAAGAGGATAATAAGACAAAAGTTCTGGATGGAACGATAATATATAAATCGGTTGGATTTGAAAGTTTTGTGCTTCATGTAGGTTTTGTTCCTGTTAAGGATATGAGCGCTG
Source organism: Clostridia bacterium (assembly GCA_017424125.1). GTDB lineage: Bacteria > Bacillota > Clostridia > Oscillospirales > Acutalibacteraceae > SIG589. The sequence goes on from JAFPBM010000017.1 coordinate 1,945, forward strand.
TCGATATGTATGCAATTTACGCATCAACAGATGGCAGAGAGTTCAAAAAACTTGAATGTATTTCAGAGCACGACAAGTCCTGTGTTACAATTGCCGGCGGCTATCAAAAGCACAGAATTATTGCTCAAAACATACCGACAGGCGCGAAATACATAAAGGTTGAATTCAAAAACGCAAAAGCAAAAAATTCTTGGGACCGTTGTGTTACTGGCTTTGAATACAGTTATGACAGCGCAAAAGTAGGCAAACTTGATGTTGAAGATACCCTCTTTATGTTAGGGGATGCCGATTTTGGCAGTCAGGTTTCAATTGACCTTTATAATAACAACACAGTTATTCCAAAGCGAATTTTTGAATTTTTCAGGGATATGGATATAACCCTTAATGTTAACCTTATGAATAATAAAGGCGAAACCGAATATGCGCTTTCATTTAACGGAATGAACATAGTAGAGCCTATGGACTTTAAGGTTAAGGTTAACGAGGTCAAGGATAGCGCGGGACTTAAACTTGTCAAATCCAAGGACAGTAAAGCCAAAGCATTCTCATTCGCACAGGATGGCGAATGGACAATGGGCGTTGACTTTACAATAATGATGGCAAAGGATGCAGTTGGTAAAAAATATGCACTTTATAAGTGTGTAAACGGCGTACTCGAACTTGTTGACAGACAGTTAGTACTCACCAACAGAAAACTCACATTCCAACTCTTTGGAAACGGCGATTATGTGCTTTCCATCGTAACAGACCTTGTTGATGAAAACGCAGAAATCATAGAAGAAGAGGAAGCATCAGAAGAGCAGTATTATATGGTTATAAACCGCAGAAGACTTGAAGGAATGCCGCTATGGGCAATAATTCTTATCTTTAGCGGTGCGGCGGTAGTTATTGCCGCGGGTGTTGTTACACTCATAATCCTTAAACGAAAAGGCAAACTTAACTTCAAGTTTCTGAAAAGGAGATAATTGACGTGAAAAAAATATTAGCAATTTTACTTTGTCTTATACTCGTCACAGGCCTTTGCGCCTGTGGCGGCGACGGCAAAAAAGATGACGGCGGCAAAAAGGATATAACAAGTGCCGACGTTGATGCAGCCACATTTGAAGGACTCAAATTCAAGCCTAATAAAGACCTCGATTTTGGCGGTGCCACCGTTCTTTTCGGACGTGACGCACATATTCCGAAACGCGGAAACAGCGTTCACGACGACCGCGAACTTGATATTAAAGAGGCAATCGAAGCCAAGTATAACGTTAAGATTGAGTATATAAGTTATTCAAATGAGCAGAATTTCCTTGAAAATATTACTCTTAAACACGCGGGTAACGACGTTTGGGCAGACCTTGTGTTTGCTACAACACCCCACTATCTGCAAGCGCTCACAAACGAGGGCATTTTCAGACCGCTTGACGATTATATCGACTATTCAAGCGACCGTTATAAGATTACCGATACAGCAACCAAGTACGTTGACGGTAAACATTATTCTTACTATCCCGCAGAAACCGACGCAGGTTATTTCATCTATTACAACACAGCGCTCATTGCTGAAAACAACTGCGACGACCCGCGTGAACTTTATGACGCGGGCGAATGGGATTGGGACGCTTTTGAAAAGATTGCAAAGGCTTGCACAGGTTCTAAAAACGGTAAAACTATCTACGGTCTTGCAGGAAGCAACTTGCTTGACGGCCTTATGGCTTCCAACGGTATGCCCGTTATCTCTGCAGACGTTAAAAACGGCACCGCAAAGTGCAACCTCTATACAGAAAAGGGTAAAAAGGTGCTTGAGTTTGTAAGACAACTTTCATTTGTTGACAAGGCTGTTGACGGAACTTACGGTTCACACAACGGTATCGAAACCTTTAACAACAGTTTTGCCGCAATGCTCATAGGACCGCAGTATTATGGTTCACACCTTGTACAGACAGGTATCCCGTTTGAAATGGTACCGCTGCCGTTAGGCCCCGATACCAAGACTTATACCAACGTTCGCGAATATTGCTATTGCTATGCTATAGGCGCAAACAGCAAGTATAAGACCGAGGACCTCATTCAACTCGCTCTCGAACTTGAGAGAAACGACCCCGCAATCGAGGGTACGTACCGTGACACCAGCCGTGACGGTAAACTCGAACTCTTCATCGAACAGTACGTTGACAAAGGCAACCACTACTATGATGAAACACAGGCAGAGTTTGTTTTCGACTTTATCAACGATAAAGATACGGTTGAATATATCGACTGGAACACAACAAACCTCAAAAATATCATAACAAAGAATATCTTTACACCTATATATAAAGGTGAAGATGTGCGTTCGCACTTAACGTCGGTCGAGTCGGTTATCAACACCGCGCTTAAAGACCAATTCTAATTTTCTAAATTCAAAGGAATGGTTGTATGTTTAAAAAAGTATTGTCTATATGCTTAGCGGCTTTAATGCTTGTGGCAATAGTTCCGTCCATAAGCGCACCTGCGGTTTCTGCCGCAAGTGCCGTTTTGGAATCGGGTAATTCCTATGCCAAGTATTTGGAAGATAATTCTGCTTTTAGTGCCGCTAACGAAGAAGTGGTAATAGATGCACTTAAAAACTATACAGCCGATAAAGAATTATCCGTAACAGAGGTCGACGGTAAAGAGTTTTTGCTTACCGCCGATGAAGGATATACCGAATGGACGTTTACAGTTCCCACGGCAGCGCTTTACAGAATCGCTGCCGTGTGGGCAAACGTCGGCGGTAAGGGCCTTGATATCATAAGACGTGTATCGGTAGACGGAAAGGTCTTGTTTGACGGTCTTAACTCTGTATATTTCAGACGCAGTTGGAAAAACGTCGGCAATAAATACGTCGATATAAGCGGAAACGAATATTCCCAAAAATTAGAAGAAGAGGTAACTGTTCAAACCTCGAACTTCTACAGTTTTACAGATTACTGTGCGGGCGGATACGCACTCGCACTGACAGAGGGCGAGCACACAATTCGTTTCGAATCGGTGCAAGAGCCTATGGCGATAAACAGCATTTTGCTGACTCCCGCCGAAGAATACGTAACTTATAAAGAAAAATTAAACGAGTACAAGGCAGCGGGATACAATCCTGTTTCAGCCGATGTAAAACCCATAATAATCGAGGCGGAAAACGCCACGTACACATCAAAAAACACCATACGCCCCGTAGCAGACCGCAGTTCACCCGCCGTTTCACCCTACGATTCCATAAAGAAACTTCTCAACTCAATGGGCGGCAACAGTTGGAACGAATCTGCACAGTGGATTGAATGGAACTTTACCGCAGAAGAAAGCGGTTTATATCAGATTACTTTACACGCAAAACAAGATTTTAAATCAGGATTTTCTAGCGCAAGACGCCTTCTTATAGATGGCGAAACACCTTTCAAGGAAGCTAATTACATAGAGATTGATTATGACCTAAACTGGCAGAACATTACCCTCGGCAACGGGGAAGAGCCGTATCTTGTATATATAGAAAAAGGCGACCATACGCTGCGTCTTGAGGTTTCAATAACCGAAGCAATGTCCGAAATTTTGACAAAATCGGAAAAATTGCAGGATGAACTTACAGCATTTTACCGCCGTATAATTATGGTAACAGGTACAATGCCCGATTCATTGCGCGACTATAACCTGTTTTCAACGGTTGAAAACTGTAAAGAAACAATCGAAAGCGCACTCAAGGACTTGAACGATATTGTAGACTCGTTAGAAGCGCTCGGATACAGCGGTTCCGAAACCTCTACAATGAATCGTCTTATTATTCAACTTGAAGGCTTTTTGGAAGACGACAATACCATTCCCGACCGTCTTTCTACATTTAATACAAACGTTATGTCGTTCAGTTCGTGGATAACAACGGCAAAACAGCAACCCGTTTTGATTGATAACATTTATATTGCCTCGCCAAAATCTGAAGTTCCCGCGGCAGATTGCGGATTCTTCAAAAAAGCATTTACGGAAATTTACCGTCTGCTTATGTCGTTCGTTACGGATTATGACGTAATGGATTCAACAGGCTCTGCCGATAATAAGGGCGAAATTAAACTTTGGATTGGTCTTGGTATCGACCAGTCGATAGTATTAAAATCTTTAATAGACGGCGGATTTACACCAAAGAGCAATATAAACGTAAATATTGAACTTGTTAATATGGGTGTTCTCCTTCGTGCCGTTGCGGCAGACGTAGGACCTGATATTGCGCTCTTCCAGGGACAAAGCACCCCGGTTGAATACGCAATGCGCGGTGCCGTTTATGACCTTAAAAACTTTAGCGACCTTGACAGCGTTTTGGAAAGATTTTATCCTTCCGCTTACGAGAGTTTTAAGTACGAGGGCGGACTTTACGCGCTTCCCGGTAACCAGACGTTTTCTATGATGTTCTACCGTACCGATATTTTGGAAGAACTCGGCGTTAAAGCACCTAACACTTGGCAAGAACTCTATTCCGTTCTTGCAAAATTCCAAACAAACTATCTTTCGGTTTCCTTGCCATCACCCTTTGTAGGCGGTGCTGGTATGACGGGACTAAACTCTGTTTATATGATGTTGCTTTACCAGAACGATGGCGCACTTTATTCGCCCGATGGAAAGCACACCACAATGAACAGTGAAAATGCAATAAACGCATTTACACAGTGGGTAAACCTTTATACCAAGTATAAAGTTCCGCAAACCACCAATATTTTAACCCGTTTCCGTATGGGCGAATCACCCATCGTTATAACCGATTACACCTTCTATAACCAGTTGCAAATCGGCGCCCCCGAAATCGAGGGTAAATGGGCGTTCGTCGCAATCCCCGGTACTGAAATGCCGGACGGCACCATAAATCGCACACAGGCAAGTACCGTTACGGGTTCGCTTATTTTTGCCAACGCCAAAGATAAAAAATCTTCTTGGGAGTTCTTGAAATGGTGGACAAGTGCCGAAACACAGGCGGATTACGGTATGGAAATTGAGGCACTTCAAGGTCCGTCTGCTCGTTGGGCAACCGCTAATATTGAGGCATTCCGTATGTTGCCGTGGGCAAACAAGATTTCCAAAGCGATAGAAGAGCAATGGGTTAACGTCAGGGGCGTTCCGCAGGTTGCGGGCGGATATTACACCGCACGAAGCCTTGACAACGCTATTCGTACCGTTGTAAACCAGAACGAAAACACCCGCGAAACAATGCTTGATTTCGCAGCCGATATTGATGAAGAAATTACAATTAAGAGGAAAGAGTTTAACCTCGAAGTAGATGAAGATTAGTAACAGTGGGGGACTTATTTTGAAAAAGAAGCATTTTGCCTTAAATCAAGAAAAAACCTCATATTTAATGATGGCACCGTTTTTGATTTTGTTTTTTGTGTTTACGGTTATGCCCGTTTTCGCAACAATCATCATCAGTTTTACGGATTATAACGTTTTAGGCACACCGAATTTTGTCGGTTGGCAGAACTATATCAATTTGTTCGTGCACGACGAAATTTTTATGAAATCACTCAGTAACACAATGGTTTACGCCGTAATAACAGGCCCTGTCGGCTATATGCTCGCCTTTATCGTTGCATGGGTTTTAAACGAGATGGGACCGTTCTTGCGTGCACTTCTTACCTTTATTGTGTACGTGCCAACCCTTTCGGGAACGGCATATACAATTTGGAATCTCATCTTTGACGGCGACGTTTACGGATATGCCAACAGTTTTTTGATGAGTTTTGGATTTATAGAAGAGCCTATTCAGTGGCTTACAACCGAGGAATATATTCTGCCTATTATAATCATCGTACAGTTGTGGATGAGTATGGGTGTCGGTTTCCTTGCTATGCGTGCAGGTTTCTCTTCTGTTGATAAGAGTCTGTATGAAGCGGCAGCGGTTGACGGCGTTAAAAACCGTTTCCAAGAACTGTTTTATATTACAATTCCTGCAATGGGACCCCACCTTATGACGGCGGCTATTTTGCAAATCACCTCAATGTTTGCAAACTCTGCCGTATCGGAAAGCCTTGCAGGTTCACCAAGTACAAACTATGCGGGACATCTCATAATTCAGCACTTAAGCGACTATAGTTCGGTTCGTTTCCAACGCGGATACGCAAGTGCTATATCGGTCATCTTGTTCCTTATGATGATTGCAATGAATAAGGTTGTTCTCAAACTTCTTAACAAAATCGGGAGGTAGAATATGACTAATTTTAAGGTTAGCGTCAAACGCTTATTCTCCAACCGAACAAAGAAGGTAAACCGTTCCAAAACGGGTAACGCAATGATTTTCCTGTTTATAGGCATTATTGCGGCATACAGCATGATCCCGCTCGTTTTAATGGTTTCAAACTCACTAAAACCGATAAGCGAATTGTTTATATATCCGCCGAGATGGTTCCCGATTAACCCCACTTTTGATAACTTTAAGGTGCTTTTCAGCCTTATGTCGTCTACTTGGGTACCATTTTCAAGATATATTTTCAACACCTTTTTTGTAACAATAATCACCACCGTTTTGCATATCTTAATCGTTGCGCACGCGGCGTACCCACTTGCAAAACACACCTTCAGGGGCAAAAAACTTATCAATACGCTTATAATGTATTCGCTTATGTTTGTCCCCGTTGTTACCGATATAGTTAACTATATGACTATATCAAGTCTTAATCTTATAAATACGTATACTGCAATGATTATTCCAAACGTTTATTATACGTTCGGTCTGTTTATGTTGCGAAATTACATGACCACAATCCCCACAACCCTCGTAGAAGCCGCAAAAATCGACGGCTGTAACGAACTCACAATTCTGTGGAAAATAATAATGCCAATGGCAAAACCCGCCTGGCTTACACTTATTATTTTAATGATACAGAACATGTGGTCACAGGCAAACAACACCTATGTTTATTCAGAAAAATTCAAAACCTTGCCCGCCGCACTTTCACAAATCACAACGGGCGGTCTAATCCGTGTGGGCGCAGGACAGGCGGTTGGCGTAATTATGCTTATCGTCCCTGCAACCGTATTTATCGTAAACCAGACCAAAATGGTCGAAACAATGGCATCTTCAGGTATTAAGGAGTAAGTTTTATGAATCGTTTGCTAAAAAGGCTTATATGCATACCGTTAGCAGCACTGTGTTTGTTTACTATGCTATCCTTTTCTGTAAGCGCAGAAGGGGAGGATGGCAGACGCTTTGTTGTATCTAACGGCGTTAGCGATTCCTATACGTATAGCAAGGTTAACGGCAGCAGAAAGGTTGTTGCAAGCCCCAATACGTATCTGCCCGAGTTTGTGGTGGATTCCGCATCTTTGGGTGTGGAACTTGTAAACCCAAGCCATATAACCGCAAAGGACGATACACTTTATATCGTAAACACAGGCAAAAATAATATTATAATAACCGACCAAAATTTTAAGGTTATCAAAGTGCTTGACGGCTTTATGCTAAACGGCGAAATGCAAACTTTTTCTGCACCGCAGGGTTGTTTTATAACAAATAACGGTCTGCTTTACATAGCCGATACCGAAAACCAAAGAATCGTTGTTCTCTCGCAGGATTTTGAACTTGTGCAGATTATAAACACCCCAAAATCCGACGTTCTGGCAAAAGATTTTGTGTTTAAACCGCAAAAAATAGTCGTCGATACGTCAGACCGTATCTTCGTTGTAGCAGACGGTGTTTACGAGGGCATAATGCAGTTTTACGGCGACGGCAGTTTTATAGGCTTTGTCGGCAGTATTCCCGTAACGGCAAATCCTGTTGAAATCATTTGGAAAAAGTTGCTTACCAAGGAACAAACCTCTAAAATGCAACAGTTTGTTCCTGTAAGTTATACCAATATTTTCCTCGATTCAGAGGAGTTTATGTATACCGTTTCGCTCTCAACCACGCTTGCTAACCCCATAAGAAGATTAAATCCCGGCGGTGCCGACGTTTTAATCCGTAACGCTTTGGTGGGTACCACCGTAGCGGGTGACCAAATTGGCAAAACGTCACAGTTTGTTGCAATATGCGCGGATGAAAATAATATTTATTATGCCGCAGATTCGGTACGAAACAGGATTTTCGTCTATGATGAAGACGGCAACCTATTGAGCGTTTTCGGAGGCAGTTTTCAGGGCCGCGTCGGCACGTATAAGCATATATCGTCGCTTTTGCTCTTTGGGGATAATTTGATTGTTGTGGATTCACAAGCATCAATAATTACTTCGCTCTATCCAACAGAGTATATGGAAACAATAAAAGCCGGTCTTAATACCTACCGTACGGGAAAATATGAGGAAAGTCATAAATATTGGACACAGGTTTATGCCCTTAACTCCAATTTTGACCTCGCATATTCCAAAATCGGTATGATTGAGATTAGAAATAAAAATTATGAAAAAGCAATGGAATATTTCTTACTCGCTAACGACCAGGAGAATTATTCCACCGCATACACAAAATACCGTACCATTTGGTACACAGAAAACCTGTCATATATAATCACCGCTATTTTGGTGGTTGTTGTGGCAATAGTAGTTATAAACGTTTGGCGTAAGAAGAGGGTGAAGAAATGAAAAATCAAATAAAATTTGCTTTTCACGTTCTTTTCCATCCCGCCGATGCTTATTGGGACATGAAGCGTGAAAAACGCGGTTCATTACCGTTTTGCCTTCTGCTTTTACTTTTGCAGTTTGTAACAATGGTAATCGAGGAATATTGCGTTGGCTTTATATTCGATACCTCGGTAGGTCAAACGGCAGATATACTCTTTTTATTCGCTACGGCAATAGCACCCATTTTCCTTTTTGCACTTGCAAACCTTGCCATAACCACATTTTTGGAGGGTGAGGGAAATTTCAAGGATATATTTATGATGGCGTGCTATTCGCTAACCCCCGCAATTTTAATCAGGGTTGTAAATACCGTTCTGACAAACGTTATGTCGCTTGATGAGAAAACCTATATAACAATGCTTTCAACGCTTTCGCTTTTGTGGGTTTTACTGCTTTTATTCGTCGGCATAATGGAAGTGCACAACTACAGTATGTCGCGCACTGTTGCAAGTGCCGTGCTTACTATTGTTTCAATGGTTATAATTCTTTTCTTGCTTTTAATGTTCCTTGATATGGTGTCACGAATCTTCGGTTTCGGATATTCAATATTCCAGGAAATGCAAACGCGAATGTAATGGTAGGAGATATAAATGTTAAAGAGAATATTATCAGTACTTTTAATATGTATATTAGCGCTTACCGTTTGCGGTTGCGGCGGTAAAGATGGCTTTTTATCTTTGATAGGTAACGCGGTAGAGGGTTATTCTGCCGTCGGTGCCACGGGCACGCTCACCCTTGCGGATGAAACGCTCAAATGCGCGTCAGAGAACGAATACATAGCGCTTTATTATAACGAAGAAACCTATGTTGTAACAATTTTTGATAAGCGCACAGGCAAAAGTTATACAACCGCACCGAGTGAAGAGGCGCCTTCTTCTATGAACACTCGCCTTGCCGCACTTAACCTTATATACAGCAACTCTCAAGGTAAAAACGGTAGTATCGACAGTTATACAAAAAGCGTTCTCTTGAATCAGGTTGAGGTTAAAAAAGAAAAAAATTCGGTAACCTTCAACTATAGCATTGGCGACGTTTCGGCGGGACTTGAGGTTACCCCGTCTATGATTAGTAACGAGCGTTTTGAAAAACTGCTCGAAAAAGCAACCCCTGCACAGCAAAAAGCGTTAAAACGCCGCTACAGTTATATAAAAGATTATGATAACTGGTCAAGAAGAAAAATAGCAAGTCCCAAAGCAATTGCCGATTTTGTAGCACTTTTCGAAGAACTCGGCTATACCGCAGAAGATTTGGCAATCGACAACAAGGAAAATAACGTTTCGGCTATGGTAGAAGAAAAAATTGCTTTCTTCGTTCCGCTTAAATTTACGCTCGATAAAGATTCTGTCATTGTATCTATTGATATGTCAAAGGTGACCTATCCCAAGAGCAATCCGCTCATAATGATAGAATTTTTACAGTTCTTCGGCGCAGTATCTAACGAGGAAGAAACGGGATATTTTCTCCTCCCCGACGGAAGCGGTGCTATAATGCCGTTCAAAACGGTAGAAAACGGTGCCGTCCACTACGAGGCAGAGGTTTACGGACCTGATAACGCTCTGCGTCAAAAGGCAACTGTTTCTCCCAAACAAGCGGCTTTGATGCCTGTTTTCGGTGCCTCCTACATAGACGGCGGATTCCTTTCGGTTATAGAAGACGGCGAATCGCTGGCTAATATCTACGCCTATAATAAAGGCTCAACCGATAACTATAATAAGGTCTACAGTACGCTCAAGTTTTTAAAGACCGAGTCGGTTTCCCTCGGCGAACAAAAAGCCGACGATAACTTTAACTACTACAATTTCCAAAAGGAAAATTATAAGGGCAACTACACCGTAAGATACATTTTCCTTGAAAACGGTAAACAGGATTATTCGGGTATGGCAAACGCCTACCGTTCATACCTTAAAAGCACAAATGCTTTGAGCACAGAAAAACGCGATGGCAATTCGCCCTTCGTGCTTGAAACTGTTGGCGGAATTTTGGCAGATAAACAGTTTTTAGGTTTTCAGTATAAAGGTATAACCGCGCTCACGAGTTATGACGATAACGTCAAAATGGCGGACGAACTTGCAAGCCTCGGCATCAATAATATAAATCTCCGTCTTACCGCGTTTTCGGGCGACGGAATGCAAAATACAGTACCGACAAGTTTCAAGTTTATAAGCGAACTTGGCGGCAAAAAGGCCTTCAAAAACCTTGTTGCTGCGGCAAATGAAAAGGGATATAACCTTTATCCCGATTTTGAGTATCTCACGTTCTCGGCAAACAGCGGTGTCGGTGCTAAAAACAAATATGCAATAAGCAGTATGGATTATAAATCTGCAAGTATCGAGGTTTATAATAAAGCGACTATTGAAAAGAACATCCAGATATCCGACAATCTTTATTATCTTATGAAGATTGCAAAACTTCCGCATGTTAATGAATCTGTACGCAAGTTTTTGGATAAATACGGCATCAAATCTTTAAGCATTGCCGATATGGCAGGCGGCGTTTCAAGCGACTTTTCCGATAAAAACAGTTACGACCGTCAAAGCGCAACCAACCTTTCGGTAGATTTAATCGGCCAATTAAAGGATTATTCCTTAATGCTCAACGCTGCAAACGTAAGAACTGCAAAAATGGCTGATATCATAGTGGAAGCACCGCTTTGGTCAAGCCTCTATGAGTTTACAACGGGCGTACCGTTCTATTCAATGGTATATCACGGCAGCGTTGATTACACAGGTAAATCAATAAACCTTTCGGCAGACACTAAAACAGAGTTTTTGCGCACCATCGAATACGGCGCAGGACTCAAATATACCCTTGTTTATCAGAATGCATCGGCTGTAAAGAAGTCGGATTATACCGAACTTTATTCGGCAG
>JAFPBM010000018.1 GCA_017424125.1 Clostridia bacterium
TGGTGGTATCTTCCTTTTCGTGCGAAGTTATATTAAGCATAATTTCTTCGGGTACCTCTGAGGATGTTTGCATTTCGCTTGACGACTGCGGTGCCACGGTGACGGTTGCAGACGGCTGTTTTTTCAACAAGCACAAAAGCAGTACCGCGGTAGCAACAGCCAAGACCACGGCAGAAGAAACGGTTATAATTATACCCTTTTTAGACAGAAAAAACTCTTTCAAAACACATTACCTACTCAAAAAAATATTGCTTTACCATTTTACCATAAATATTAATATTTAACAACAAAAATGTAACATCTGTTGAAAATTGGCAGGCAAAATGATATACTTCTTTTGAGGTGATTTTATGAAAAGAGCCGTATGCTTTATTCTGACACTTTTGATTCTAACGCTTTGCGCGTGTAAAGACGAAGAGCCAAATTCGAGCACCGTCGACACGCTGACAAATGCCGATATAAGCGTTTTACCTGATGACGAAAAAGACCCTGAAAACAGAGAGGAAAACGAAATAGGCAGCCGTGTTGAAGCCGAAACCATCAAAGTAAAAAAGGGTGTAGCACACGGAATCGACGTTTCCAAATGGCAAGGTAAAATTGATTGGCAAAAGGTTGCTAAAAGCGGTATAAACTTTGCTGTAATCCGCGTGGGTTTTCGCGGTGAAGACGGAAAAATTTATCCCGATGAAAACTTTGATTATAATATTCAACAAGCCGAGAAAAACGGCATTTTAGTTGGCGTTTATTTCTTTTCAACTGCAAAAACGGAAAACGAAGCAAAAGAGGAAGCCGCCTTTACCGCAGACAAAATAAAAGGATATAAAATATCTTTGCCGGTAGTATACGACTGTGAGGGTTATAAAAACACCGATAGCCGCATGTTCTCACTCTCGGCAGACGAGCGCACTCAAAACGCACTCGCATTCTTACAAAGCATAGAAAAATACGGTTACAAGGGTATGTTCTATGGCTCTAAAAACGACCTTGAGGATGCAAATATCTGGAACGTAAAACTGCTCGAAAAGCAGTATAAAATTTGGGTGGCGCAATACTCTTCACCCACCTATCCGCAAAAAGAAAATCCTGATTATGACGGCAAATATGATATGTGGCAATATACAAACCGCGGTGTTGTACCCGGTGTTGATGGCAACTGTGATATGGTGCTGTCTTACAGTGAATACAAAGAATCCAAACCAATAAACAAAAACACAGTAAACAAGGATGCCGCGCCGCCCAAGACACAGCAAGAACTTTTGTATACCGACGCAAACGATTCCGTAACCGCAAAAGATTCCGTTAATTTGCGCACAGGTCCCAGCACTAAATACGATGTTGTCGGAACACTTAAAAGCGGAACGTTTTTAACGCGCACAGGCATTGGCAAAAACGGATGGTCGAAACTTATATATAACGGACAAACAGTTTATGCCATTACAAGTTATCTAACCGATAAAGTTATTGAAAAAGAAACCGAAGACATTGTCGACGGCATTAAGTTCACGCCTGCAAACGATTCCGTCACACCCAAAGATACCGTTAATCTGCGTTCACGACCGAGCACAAACGGGGAAAAGGTTGCAACTGTGAAAAACGGCACGTTTTTAACCCGTACCGCAATAGGCGCTAACGGTTGGTCGCGCCTTTCATATAACGGACAAACGGTTTATGCCATTACAAGTTATCTGACCGACAAGGTTATTGAGAGAGAAGAACAAGACGTTGTAGGCGGTATGGTATTTACGCCGCAAAGCGACCGCGTTACAGCAAAGATTGAGGTAAACTTGCGCAAAGCACCGTCAACCGACAGTGAATCGGTTGGAAAACTGACAAGCGGAACATTTATAGAGCGCACCGCCGTAAGTGACAAAGGTTGGTCAAGACTAAACTTTAACGGTCAAACAGTTTACGCCGTTACAAGTTACCTTACAACCAATGCACCCGAAATCAGTTCTGATACGCAAACGAGCGAAGAAGAGTTTACCGAACACGGAATGGTCTTCACAAAAATATCCCCCGTCAACGTCACCGCCAAAGAAAAAACCAACCTGCGCGATAAACCCTCAACTGATGGCACTACGGTTGTGCACGAACTGCCAAACGGCGAATACGTCACCAAAACCGCCGTCAGCAAAAGCGGTTGGGCAAGACTGAACTTTAACGGACAGATAGTTTACGCTATTGATTCATTTTTAAGATAAAAAACACCGCACAATGTGCGGTGTTTTTCTTATTCTCTATTTTCCGTAACCTTGTTAATTATCATCGTTATAGCGATTATAATTATTGTAACAGCGAAGATGCCGAGCATTCCCTTGCCGATTGTGGGCAGGGTGCTTAAAAGGTTTTCTATATCAATATTTATTTTCATATTATACCACCTTATCCAAAAGACTTATAATAAGACCGCCCGCTATAACAGATGCAATCTGTCCCGAAACGTTTACGCCTACAGCGTGCATCAAAAGGAAGTTTTGATTATCTTCTTCAAGTCCCATTTTATTGATAACACGTGCAGACATCGGAAAAGCCGAAATACCCGCCGCGCCAATCATAGGATTGATTTTTTCTTTGCGGAAGATATTGAAAAGTTTTGCAATCAAAACGCCGCCAACCGTATCAAATATAAATGCCACAAGGCCCAAAAGAATAATTATTATGGTTTCAAGGGTTAGGAAATCTTCTGCGCGCATTTGCGATGAAATTGTGATACCTAAAATGATTGTAACAAGGTTAGCAAGAACGTTCTGTGCTGTTTCCGAAAGGCTGGAAAGCACCCCGCACTCACGAAGCAGGTTGCCGAACATTAAAAATCCGATAAGCGCAACGCTTGACGGTGAAACGATTCCCGCAACTACCGTTATGATAATGGGGAAGAGGATTTTTGTAAGTTTTGATACGTGTCCCGGTGCGTAAACCATTCTTATTTTGCGCTCTTTTTTGGTGGTGAGCAATTTGATTACAGGCGGTTGTATCATCGGTACGAGCGCCATATACGAATATGCCGCAACCATTATTGCACCTATGTATTTTGTGCCGAAGTGGTTGGCAACGAAAATGGCTGTCGGTCCGTCTGCCGCACCGATTATGGAAATTGATGCCGCATCTTTAATATCAAATCCAAGGAAGGATGCAAGACCTAACGTAAAGAATATTCCAAACTGTGCCGCCGCGCCGAATATCATCAGTTTTGGGTTAGAAAGAAGCGGTCCGAAATCTATCATCGCACCGATGCCTATAAACAAAAGCAACAAGAAAATTTCGCCGTTGTCTATACCCGCGCTGAAAAGCACGTCGAGCGGGCCGTGTGTGTCACCCTGTGTTACCGCGCCCGAAAAAGGCAAGTTAACGAGTATTGCACCAAAGCCCATCGGAAGCAGAAGTGACGGTTCCATCTTTTTGGCAATGGCAAGAAAAATCAAAATTCCTCCAATACCCCACATTACCACTTGTTGCCAAGTGATTTCCAACAAATATTTATACAGTACCTCCATAATTTACCTCCTAAAAATAAAAAGACTTTTATTGCGACGAATCACAATAAAAGTCTTGTTTTTTAATACACAGTCCGGTTTTTAAACGTATTGACGGACGGGCAACACCTATCGGTGCAAACTACTCCCTTTTATTTACAATAGCATTATATTCCTTTTGGGAAGAAAAATCAACTATCTTTTAGCCTCTGTAAGTTTAA
>JAFPBM010000104.1 GCA_017424125.1 Clostridia bacterium
GATTTTATGTTGGCAGATGCAACGCCAATCGGAAACCCGTATTTTATAATCGGTTCGCCCGATTTTATGTTGGTTATGGCTGTTTTGTGTCCCGCGGGGATAGAGCCGTCTTCCAAACATACGGCAACGTTATCCTTTTCGTTTATGACAAATGATTTCATAAAACACCTCTGATAGCTGTTTTAGCATCGCGTTTGATGGAGGCAAGATGTGTGCGCACGGCATCTGCAAGGCCTTTGTATTTTGTTAAATCTTCGCCCCAAAAATTTTCGTTTGAAAGTGCCAAGGTTACAAAATCGCTTTTTTCGCAGTTGTTTGCAAAAAACTCAAGCACAGTCCTGTCGTCATTCACAACGTATTTTCTGTCACCGCATTTTGCGTGCAGTCCGTCTGCTTGCAAATCGGTTGAAGAATAAAATGCCAAAAGCGCGGCAAGCGAAAACGTTACAAGCGGCGGCAATTTGCCGAATTTTTCTGTGTAGTCGCGGAAGGTGGGCAATACCCTTGCTTTCCATTTTGAAACGGAATTAAGAGAAATTGATAATAGTTCGTGGTCGATAAACGGGTTTTCAAAACGCTCAAACACCGAGTCGACAAAGGCTTTAACCTCGTCTTGCGGAAGCGGCACGCAAGGGGCAATTTCCTCTTCTGCAACGCGCCTTGTGAAAGAGCCTAAAATTTCGTCCTGCATCATATCGCGGACGATAGTTTTACCCGCAAGGTATGCCGCCAAAACCGACGAAGTGTGTGCGCCGTTAAGCACGCGCACTTTGCGTTCGCGGTAAGGTTTTTGGTTGTCTGTAAATATGACGGGAAGACCTGCTTTATCCAGCGGCAGTTCGTTTCTTATGTCCTTTTCGCTTTCTATAACCCAAAGTGCAAACGGTTCTGCAACTGATAAAAGTTTATCGGTGTAGCCAAGGCTTTTATAGATTTCTTCCGCATCGTTTTTTGGAAAACCCGTTACAATGCGGTCAACAAGTGTACTGCAGAAAACACAGGACTCCTCAAGCCACAGTCTGAAACCTTTAGGCAGATTCCAAATGTTTGCAAGAGAAAGAGCACACTCTTTTAGTTTTTTGCCGTTTTCCTCTATAAGTTCAACGGGCAGAATTATAACACCCTTGTCGGCGGCACCGTCAAAGTGGTTATAACGCTCAAAAAGCCATTTTGTAAGTTTGCCGGGATAGGTTGCGGGTAGTCCCTCAAAAGCATCGTTTTTATCAAGTGTTATTCCCGCTTCGGTTGTGTTGGAAACGATAAAACGCAAACTGTCTAAACGCGCAAGTGCCAACCATTCGTCATAATCATTTTTAGCGTCAATTGCCTTGGAAACGGAGGTTATTACCCTGCTATCATTTACGATATTTCCGTTTTCTTTTCCGCGTAATAAAACGGTGTAAAGATTATCTTGCTCGTAAAACGCGTCAAGACTGCCGAAAGAAATCGGCTTGACAATAGCAACGTCGCCCGAAAATACACCTTTTTCGTTGGCAATATCTATCATATAATCGAAGAACGAGCGCAGAAAATTACCCTCGCCAAACTGCATTATCTTGATAGGCTTTTTGCTGTCGCGGTTATAAATTTCGTTTATACTTTTCATTTTAATATTCCTTAAGATAGGTTTTGGTGTTTTCTACCATTTCGTCAAACAACTTACGCGCGTCTGTGGTATTAAGACGTACAAGCGGGTTGTTGACAAACGCTCTGAAAGCCTCTTCTAAATCGCGGTTTATTGCAGCTTTTACGACGAGTTCCTGCTCATCTGCAATTCGCGATACAAGGGCGTGTATTTCGCGCGGTACGTCACCCGCCATAACGGGCGTTACGCTGTCCGCCGCGAAAACGGCGTTGCCCTCAACAACAGCGCCGAGCGGTAGATTTGGCATTTGTCCTCTGTTTACAATGTTAACGTTGGTTACAAGTTTGTGAAGACCTAAAAGTGCGCGGATTTGTTCAACGCCCTCTTCGCCTGTTTTGGAAAGTTCAATTTTTTCTTCACCGCTTACGCGTTTGCGGCTTTTTTCAAGTCTTTCTGCCAAGTTGTTTATGCGGAAGGAAACGGGGGTTAAACCAAAACCCCATTCGCGAACTTTTTCGGGTGTTTGCAAATACCAATCGCCAGGGCAAAACTCGGCTAAGTGGCGGTCGCCTGCTGCGGCAATGTAACCAAAGCGGAGAAACAAGTCAAACTTAACGCGGTCGTTACTTTCAAAGAAATTGTTCATCCAGTTTTTGTCTTTGCCTTTTACGTAGCCTGTGTAATAGTTTTCACGCGCCATTTTTTCAAAAACGGGGAAAAGGTCAATGTTTTTATACTGTGCTTTTGTAAGCCATGTGAAGTGGTTAACACCTACAACGTTAACGTTTATGTCGGCGCGTGTGGTGTTTTCAATACCCTCATATTCTTTAAGCGCGGTCTGCAAAAGCCACTGAGTTCCGAAAACTTCGTGACAGCAACCGAAAGCCTTAATCTTGGGGAAAGTTTCATAAAGCGCCTTTACGGAAACGGTCATGGGGTTGGTGTAGTTTATAACCCAAGCATCAGGACAACATTTTTCTACACCGCGCGCAATCTCCTGCATCATCGGTATTGTGCGCAACGCTCTTATGATACCGCCGGGACCCGTCGTGTCGCCAACCGATTGGTAAATGCCGTATTTTTCGGGTGTGTGAACGTCGCTTTCCATTTCCTTGAACGTTCCGGGAAGAATGGAAATAACAACAAAATTAGCACCTGTTAATGCCTCTTCCAAAGTCTTTGTGGCGTAGTAATTCCATCTGGACTTTGCGCCCTCTGCATCACCAAACTTGTTGCCTATAATAACGTTGTCTTCAGCCGCTTTATAGTCAATGTCATAAAGTGCAACGCTGCCGCAAATGTCCTCTGCTGCTGCAAGGTCACTCATAAGTCCCCACGCCCAACCTCGTGAGCCGCCGCCAACGTATGCAATTTTAATATCCTCTACTCTGTTATCAACGTATTTCATAAAAAATACCTCCTTTACGTCTATATGATACATCAAAAATACACCTTTTTCCTTGATATTTTTGATTTTTACACCGCTAATCTTGATTTTTTTGATATAATTTGGTATAATATTTTCAAAACAAAGGGGTGGTATTATGGCGGAAAAACCGTATTTTGTGTTTAGCTCGGCAATTGACGGAGAATATAAGAAAAGCGGCGCGCATTATCACGATACCGTAGAAATTTATTTTCTGCTTGACGGACGTTGTTGGTATTTTATTGACAATAAGTCGTATTTGCTCGATTCGGGCGATATTGCAATAATTCCAAGCGGCGTTATCCACAAAACAAACTACGAAACCCCACGCCATTCCCGCCTTTTAATAAACTGCGATGAATGGTTTATTTCAAAAACGATTAAAAACACCTTGCGCAATATGCCGTGTTTTCCGAAATCGGACGCGTCTTTTCAAAAGTGCCAAAAACTTTTTGCCGAAATTGAAAAAGAAAGCAAAACAAACGATGAATTTTCGTATGACGTAATAAGGGCAAAAATATCAGAACTGCTTATTTTAATAGCGCGTGAAAACAAGGAAAAAGTGCCCGACGTTGTGCAAAGTGCAATTATAGAAAAGGCGGTAAGGTATATTCAAAAAAACCATCAAGGCAGCGTAACGCTTGAAGATACCGCAAAACATTGTTTTGTAAGCGCCGCGCACCTTTCACGCACCTTCAAAAAAGAAACAGGTTTTGGTTTTTGCGAATACCTTAATATATATAGGCTCAAAAAAGCAGATGCGCTTTTAAGTGACGGCGAAAAGTATAAAATTTCTGAAATAGCAGAAATGTGCGGATTTGAAGACAGCAACTATTTTTCAAAAATGTATAAACGAATGTACGGCATTCCGCCAAGGGAAAGAAAAAAGAGTTAAAAACAAAAAACACCACCCACAAGGGATGGTGTTTTTTGTTTGGTGACCCGGACGGGATTCGCTACGGCGCAACGCGCCTACACGCCCACGTCGGCAAAAACAGTTCACCGAACTGTTTTCTTCCGCTAACGCTCCCTCCTGTTCGAATCCCTGTTTTTAGATAAAAAATAAGAAAAACGCACAAAAGTGCAATTTTATCATTTTGTGACCCGGACGGGATTCGAACCCGTGTTACCGCCGTGAAAGGGCGGTGTCTTAGGCCTCTTGACCAC
>JAFPBM010000105.1 GCA_017424125.1 Clostridia bacterium
AGACGGCAGAATTACCGCACGCGCACTTGACGACCGCATTGGTTGCGCCGTTTTAATAAAACTGATTTTATCCGAACCCGAATATGATTTTTACGCTACTTTCACGGTAAGCGAGGAAATTGGCACCGTTGGCGCTATGTGCGCGACGTACACGGTTGAACCTGACTGCGCTATTTGCCTTGAAGCCACAACGGCATCCGATATTTTAGGCGTTTCGGGCGGTGAACGCGTATCCATAGTGGGCGAGGGTCCTGCCGTTTCGTTTATGGACAAGGGCACGCTTTATGACCGCGAACTGTTTGATATGGCAATGGAAAGCGGACTTAAATGTCAAAAGAAAACCGCCGTTGCAGGCGGCAACAATTCACGCTCTATCCAGCGTTCACGCGGGGGCGTTAAAACTATGGCGATATCCGTCCCTTGCCGATATATTCATTCAAGTTCTTGCCACGCCGCGCTTTGTGACGTAGAAGATACGCTTAAACTTTGCGAATATATGATTTGTAAGTTAGGTGAAATGAATGATTAAACTTGTAAGCCGTTTTAATGAAGAACCTATTATAGACCCGAATTATATAAAAATTGCGGCAAGTATTAAGGCTTACGGCACTCTGAAACCTTTTTGTACGGTATGGCAGACGGGCTCTACACTCATTTGCAAAATTGATTCGCACGTTACAATCTACGGCGACGATTTTGATGCGGACGAACTTAAAAATTTCCTTTCTGCTATTGGTATGAGCGGGATATCTTGCTCTCTCAGTGCAGCGAAAAAATTGGGTTTCCCTTACAAAAAGGTTAACGTTTTGGAGTGTAAAAAAGGCGTTTCTGCGGCGACCGTGGATTTTTCTCCGTCCTGTGACAGAGTATATGAACTGCTCAATATGGGCACCGACGGCGATATCGTGTTGCCCGACAGAATGGCATTTATTGCCGACCTTTCGCATAGAATTCGCCACGAAACCGCCCTTGCCGCGACCTATAAGGGCACAGTTTGTGTAGCGCCCTACATAATAAAAAGCGGCGCACTTATATGCGGCGTTTGTGCGGGTGAAAACCGCGGAGGCGGATTTACGGGACTTTGCGTTTCGGCACTTGTAAACCGATTGGCAAGACCGACATTTGTTCTCTGCTCTGACGAACTTTTGCCGTTTTACAAGAAATATATGTTCGAAAAAGTCGGCGAAAATGCAGAAATTGAATTTTAATAATTTATTTTGTTGATTTTATCGGAAATATAATGTAATATATATTATATGTTTAAGGAAGGGGGCACATTATGAAACAGATTTACGATTCTTCGGCTTTGGATATCGTTCCTATGTCGGACGGAATGATTTTTTCCTACTGTCAGGACAAAAATGATGAACATATGACGGTTGCTTTTAAAATGATTTCGTTTGAAAGCGGCGTTATGACTAATGTGACTCCCGAATTTTATTCTATTGCCAAGTTTGGCACACAATACAAAACAAGACCCATGCAAGAATATAACCTTGTTACCTGCAAAATTGCCGACCTTCCTGACGGACGTACGTTTTACGTTGCCGATAACGGCGAAGCGGGTATGGTTGATATGGACGACAATCCCGTATGGAACGGTCAGATTTCGCATCGCGGCAACCAAGTTTCAGGCGTTGCGGCTACGGGAAACTCGATTTGGTGTTCCTTTAAAGACAGTGGCGTTTTGGTGCGCTATAATGCGCGTACAATGCGCGATGAACTACGTCTCGGCGGTGGCAGAAATCCTGTCATTTCGGCGCCAAAGGGAATTTTTATTGATGAAGACGGACTTATGAAAGTTTGCGACGTTTCGCAGTGCAAGATTTTTGAGATTGACCTAAATTCTTACTCTATGCAAACCTATAGAGAATTTGACGAGCCCGTTCATCAGTACATCAAAATCCGCGCTTACGAATTTGTTCTGTTGGATTCAGGTCTTTATATGCTTTAAAAAGGTAGTGCTTGGCACTACCTTTTTTCTATTTTCTCGGCTATTTTTTCTATTCGTTTACCTAAAAGCGAAAAATCCATTGCGTTTATATAATAGTTTTCGAGCAAATCATGGGTGTGTTTTGCATCGGCTATTATTTTTACCGCTTCGGTCAGTAATTCGTCTGCGGCGCGTCTTGAAAAGTTTATTTTAGTTTTATAAAACGCTTTATCGGGCGCACTTACAAAACGGCGCGAATGTATGCACCTTGTTACGCCCTCAGGGTGAGAATAGCGGCTTATACTGCAAAATGCGAGTGACAACTGTGGGAATATAATATGGTCAATTTTTTCGGGATTTATTGCATTGTAACAAGTGATAATCTCTTGCTTTTTTGTTTTAGCAACATTTTTAATTATTGACATTATTATATCGCGCACTGCGCCCCATTCGTCCTCTACCGCTATTATGGTATTTGCCATCTTTTGCGGTGTGTTTTTGAAAAAGAGTAACCCTTTTGGTGTTACGCCGCTTAAAAATCTTATATGCTCTTTATATTCGTCACCTTCAGAGATTAGTCGGTTTGCAAGTTTTTGTGCATATGCGGCTGTCTTTTCCGTATTTACAAACTGTGATGCCGTTTTATTTATATCTGAAAGCAGTGTGCCTGCCGCCGTAATATAACGCGAAGCGCGCGCGTGGTGCGCCTTGTTTTCTCTTGTGAGTTTGAGTATTTCCTCTCTACCCTCTTGCAGTTTAGCGTCATCCCAACAATCCGACAAATTTACTATGGTTTCGCACACACCCGGAAACGATGGGTCTACGGTGTGTGGCGAGGTGCCGTCCATTATTACAACCTTTCTGTCGAAAAAAATCACCGCATCGAGCGAATCGGGGTCGCTGCTGCAGGCACAAAGTTCTACCCTTTCCCCTTTATCCGCAAAATACGCCGCAAGACTTTTCATCATAGACGATTTGCCTGTTCCGGGTCCACCCTTTATTATGTAGGCTTTCCATCCGTCGTCTACTCTGTAACATTCCTTAAAATATGACACAAACCCTTTTGCGCTGTTTGCCGCCAAAAAGGTTTTCGGTAAATTATTTATCTGGAACATCATATCACCCTCCTAAATTCATAATATTCATTATAGGGGGATTGTGACAGTATTTGCTTGATTTTATTTGTGTTTTGTGATAAAATCGGTTTGCGAGTTGGCCAGACGGCTGCGGGCGTTTGCCTGAGGAAAGTCCGAGCATCATAAGGC
>JAFPBM010000106.1 GCA_017424125.1 Clostridia bacterium
ATGGGATATCTGGTTGCACTTCAAAACGGCGTAATGGCCGAAAAAAACGCAAAAACGGTATTAAACGATTGCATAAAGGTAATATTAGAAGAGAAAGCAACGGTTAATGCTACGGATGATAATGATTTGTCGATAGAAGATTGGGCGAAAAAAATGCGCCAAATCGCAGACAATAAAAAGGGAGAATAAAAATATGGGTAAGAAAAAAACAGACGAAAAGTTAACCGCTGCGGCAGAGACCGAAAAGCAGGACGCATTGTTTATGGAAGAAGAGCGTGATTTTGACGATTTCGGCACACCGCCCGACGATTTGGACGAACTCACCTGTGAAACTCCTCTGCTTGATATAGATTTTGATAAAGAACCGAGCGAAGATGAACTCAAACTTGAAGAGTTGGATGCCGAGCAGTTTGACGGCGATTTGTCGATTGATAATATTTCACTCGATGACCCTGTTAAAGTATATCTTCGTGAAATCGGACGTGTGCAACTTTTGTCTATAGATGAGGAAGTTTTACTTGCCGAAAAAATCACTCAAGGTGATGAGGCGGCAAAACAGCGTCTTACAGAGGCGAACTTGCGTCTTGTTGTTTCAATTGCCAAAAAATACGTTGGCAGAGGAATGCACTTTTTAGACCTCATTCAAGAGGGTAACGTTGGTCTTATCAAGGCTGTTGATAAGTTTGACTATACCAAAGGCTTTAAGTTTTCAACCTATGCAACTTGGTGGATTCGTCAGGCAATAACAAGAGCAATTGCCGACCAGGCGCGTACCATCCGTATCCCTGTTCATATGGTTGAAACCATAAACAGACTTAAAAAAATTCAAAGTCAGTTGCTGCACGAAAACGGACATGAGCCGAGCGAAGAACTCATAGCAGAAAAGATGAATCTTCCCGTTGAGCGCGTAAGAGAGATTATGCGCGTGGCACAGGAACCCGTTTCTATGGAAACACCGATAGGTCCCGAGGAAGACAGCCGTTTGCAGGACTTTATTCGTGACGAGGACGCATTAGCGCCCGATGAAGCCGCACTCAAGACCATCACAAACGAAGATATTGACGCCGTACTTAAAACCCTTACCCAACGTGAAGAGGCGGTTATCCGTCTTCGTTTCGGTCTGCAGGACGGCCGTTGTCATACTCTTGAAGAGGTTGGCAGCGAGTTTAACGTAACGCGTGAACGTATCCGTCAGATAGAGGCGAAAGCGCTTCGCAAACTTCGCCATCCTGTACGCAGTAATAAATTTAAGGACAGATAGGTAGAATAAAAATTATGGTTTACACATATAAAACAGTAGGTGTATGTTCACGTTCTATTACGGTAGAACTCGAGGATGACATCATAAAAAACGTCAACTTTGAGGGCGGTTGCAGCGGCAACACAAAGGGAATATCAAAACTTGTTGCGGGTATGAATATTGATGACGTTATAGAAAGATTATCCGACGTTAAATGTGGATTTAAAAACACGTCGTGCCCCGACCAACTCGCCACCGCGCTCAAACAGATTAAGGCCAAAACAAAGGGTGAGTAACTTGCAGGAAGATAGGGACATAAAAATTGCGGGCGAGAAGCCGTCTGAAAGCATAAAGCGCAACGCGCAGCCAAAAGCGGTCAAAGAAGGACTTAAGACCGTCGATGCCGCACGCGCAAAATGCCTTGGTGCCTCGTTAGCGGACGAGTTTATAAAGGCGGGTAAAACCGCGTTTACAGACTACGATACCGATGACGCGCATATGGCAATGCAGAGATTGCTGTTACTTAGTTTTACGGTAACGGTCGGTTTTGAGCGCTTTTGCGGCAGTGAATCGGAGGCGGGCATAGCGCAAAAAAGTTTTTTAGATGCGCTAAAACGCAAAGCGCCCGAACTTTATGAATACACCTCTGACACAGGCGCGTTTTCCTTTTATTTTCTCGCTTATCGCCGCGGCGACGACGTTGAAAGACGCATAGGTCAAACCTTTGCAATGCTCTGTTCGCACGACGGTGACCCCATATATCAGGAACTCGGCGAAACAATCTATTGTTGGTTCACTTCGGTTGTCGAACGCGAAATTAACGAAATGATGTTATAATTAAAAACCGCAAGTTAAAAAACTTGCGGTTTTTATATTGTAAAATAATATAATATGTTGTATAATAAATACTGTATAGAATGGAGTGGTATATTTGCTTTTAATGGTACTGCGTGGTAACTTTACCTGGTACAACCTTTTATCTTCACTTTTTGCAAGTTTAATACTGATTTTTTTAGTCTCCCCAATACACGAATTAGCGCACGGCTTTGCCGCAATCAAACTCGGCGATAACACTCCGCGCTATCAGGGAAGAATGACGCTCAACCCAATGGCACACATTGATTTTATGGGCGCTTTAATGATAATTCTTTTCGGTTTCGGTTGGGCAAGACCTGTACAGGTCAATATGTATAACTTCCGCAATCCAAAACGCGATATGGCAATAACAGCCCTTGCAGGTCCGCTTTCAAACTTTTTGGTAGCACTGCTTGTCGGCATATTTTCATACCCCGTTTTAAGCCTTGCAAGCGAAACGCAAAATATGCTTCCCACCATTCTTTTTTACGTAATGCAGTATCTTGTAATTTTCAATCTTTATATTGGACTTTTTAATTTGATACCGATAGCACCGCTTGACGGCTCACGCATACTATCGGCAATTTTACCGAACAGATATTACTACACAATAATGCGTCTTGAACGCTATTCGTTTTTAATAATCGTCTTGCTTTTCTACGTTTTCAACGTTGGCGCGGGACTTTCAAACATTGCATATTCAATTTTTGGCGGAATATTCAGATTGTCCGCACTTATATTTGGGTGATTAAATGGAAACAACGCTTTCTTATAAACTTGACTGTTTTGAGGGACCGCTTGATTTGCTCTTACAGTTAATATCAAGAAACAAACTTAATATTTATGATATCCCCGTTGCAGAACTGCTCGAACAGTATTTGGCACAAATAGATGCCATGCGTGAACAGAATATGGACGTGCAGAGCGAGTTTTTGGAGATGGCGGCAAGACTTATTTATATGAAAACCGTAAGTTTGTTACCGCAACACGACGAAATTGAAACTCTGAAACAGGAACTCACAGGCGAACTTATAGAATATAAAATTTGTCGCGAAATGGCAGAAAAACTATCGCAAATGACCGATGGTTTTAAAACTTTCACAAGGGCGCAAGAACAACTCGAATTTGATAACACTTACGACCTTGTGCACGAAGCGGATGTTCTTTATGCTGCATATATGTCGGCTGCGGGCAGGGGAATGAGAAAACTGCCGCCCCCGACAACCGCATTTACCAAAATCGTTGCTAAAAAAATTGTTGCCGTTTCCACGAAAATCGTATTCGTTATGCGCCGTTTGGTGGGTGGAGGAAAGCAAACTATGTC
>JAFPBM010000107.1 GCA_017424125.1 Clostridia bacterium
CACATGGTTCTGCAGCAATAATTTTTTCCATTTGTTCTCTCGATGTAGGATACAGTTTTATACGTTTTGTCTCTATCATGATAAATACTCCTATATAATCTGGGCAAACCACCAAATTCTTATTTATCGGTTAGTTGTATTATAGCACAACTTGACTAACAAAGAAAGAGAATATTAAAAACACCCACAGTTTTTAAAACTACGGGTGTTTTCGTATCTTGTTGAACTGTCCTTAAGTGTACGCTTCATAAGGATGTGCTTTTTTATTGCGAATATATTATAGGGGGTTCCAATCGGAAGTCATAAAATCGTTTATTTTAAAATATATTAACCGTTAGTTTTCAAATTTGCTGATTTTTCAAGTGCGTCGTCAATATGGGCACAGAAGTTTTCTTCTCCCACCATTTTATAAAAACCTGATTTTTGCATAACCTGTAACGGTTGTTCGTTAACGTGGGAAAGAATTAGTCTTACGCCCTGTTTTTCGCACTTTTTATAAAGAAGTTCGAGTGCGTTCAGTGCGGTTGAATCAAGAGAAGGGACCGCGCGCATTCTCAAAATTAAACAACGCGTGTAATCCTTTAGCATAATTTCGGGAATCTTGTCTGCAACACCGAAAAACAGAGGGCCGCTGATTTCATAAACTCTTACGTCTTTCGGAACTACTCTCAAATCAATGCCGTCCGCGTCCGTGTCGGGGTCAATATACTTCCAACCGTTGACAGAAGTTTCTTCACTCATCCGCTTCATAAACAGCATAGCGGTTAACACCATACCAACGGCTATAGCAACAACAAGGTCGAAAATGACCGTAAGAACAAAAGTTACGATAAGTATAAGTATATCGCTTTTTGGCGCGGTTTTGACTATGCGCACAAACTTTTTCCATTCGCTCATATTATACGCAACAATAAAGAGTATTGCGGCAATCGTAGGCATGGGAATAAGTCCCGCGTAGGGCATAAGGAATAAAAGCACGAGCAGTAGAACAATAGCATGTACCATACCTGCTACAGGCGTTCTGCCGCCGTTTTTTGCGTTTGCCGCCGTTCTGGCAATAGCTCCGGTTGCAGGGATACCGCCAAAAAGTACAGATGCTATGTTTCCGATACCTTGACCGACTAACTCCGCATTAGAATTATGACGCGAGTTTACCATACCGTCAGCAACAACGCAAGAAAGCAATGATTCAATAGCCGCCAAAACCGCGATGGTAAAGGCATCGGGCAAAACGGCAGAGATTTTTTCAAAACTTATATTCATACCGCCTAAATTCACTTTTGGCAGTCCCGAAGGAATGGTATAAAGGTCGCGGATTGTATACACCCCGTCCTCAAATCCCGGCAGAAATGCAACCATAAGTGCGCCAACCAAAACCGCAACAAGTGATGGCGGTATACGTTTTTCCATTTTGGGATAGAAAACAAGAATTGCTAAACTTACAGTGCCAACAACAAGAGCCTGCCAAGAAAAGCTGGCAATAAACTCGATATTAGCTTCTATTTTTTCCAACGTTTCAATGGGTTTAACTCCATCAGCGTATGTAAGGCCAATAAAATCCTTTATTTGTCCAATAAAAATCGTAAGAGCGATACCCGATGTGAAACCTGTTGTTATTGTGTGGGGAATAAATTTAATAAGCGCGCCAAAACGGAAAATTCCCATTAAAATAAGCATAATGCCGGCAAGAATAGTGGCAATAAAAAGTCCGTCCATTCCTTGAGCGGCAACTATTCCCGCAACTATTGATGCAAATGCCGCCGTTGGTCCTGCGATTTGTATGCGGCTGCCGCCGAATAATGACACGAAGAATCCCGCCGCGATTGCCGTATAAATACCGCAAGCAGGCTCAACCCCCGAAGCCAAAGCCAAAGCTATTGACAAAGGCAAGGCAATAATCGCCACAATTACACCCGCCACAACGTCTTTTGTAAACTGTTCGGGCGAATACTTTTTCATAACAGAAAAGAATTTGGGTTTGAGATAAAAACTTTTCAAAATATAACATCTCCTTTTGCTGAAAACAATTATAAAGGTTTTATAATAAAAAGTAAAGGTATATAAAGATATAAACAGTGAAAAATATCGCACATTAAGCGGATTTTCACACTGTAGCGCATCAGTAGAATATGGCTCTACTGTGCGGAGAGCGAAAAATCATTGAGTAGGTAGATAACCGCGTGGCCTGATGATACGCTATTAGCGTAAAACAGAAAGGCAGGTTTATCCCATATGAGAAAAATAAAAATTGTTGCGGATTCCTCCGCAAACATTTTGGAACTGAACGATATTCCGTTTGCATCGGCGCCGCTGAAAATTATCACAAACGAACGCGAGTTTGTGGATGATGCGAGTTTGGACGTTGAAGGTATGGTAATTTGGTTTGACTCTTACAAAGGCAAGTCAAAAACCTCTTGCCCAAATCCTTCAGATTGGATAAACGCTTTTGGCGATGCACACGAGGTATATTGTGTGACGATTACAAGCGGACTTTCAGGAAGTTACAATTCCGCCTGTATCGCAAAACAAATATATGAAAGCACCCATAACAAGCGTGTTTGCGTTATTGACTCTCTTTCGGCGGGACCCGAACTTATATTGATTATAGAAAAGTTACAGGAATATATTAAGCAAGGCCTCTCCTTTGAAGAAATTTGTGAAACTATAGAAGAATACAAGCAGAAGACAGGTCTTGTGTTTGTTTTGGAGTCGCTTAAAAACTTTGCGGCAAACGGCAGGGTATCCCCCGCCGTTGCAAAGATTGCAGGTGTGTTGGGCATTCGCGTTGTAGGCAAAGCTAGTACCGAGGGCACACTTGAACCTACCGACAAATGCCGTGGCGCAGCAAAATCCATAACCGCTTTGGTAAACAATTTGTTGGCGTCTGGGCTTTCTCACGGTAAGATTCGAATTGCACATTGTTGCAACGAAACCGCCGCCAAAGAAATAACGCAAATAATCCAAGAAAAACTTCCCCACGTTGATATAAAAACACACACTTGTTTAGGCCTTTGCAGTTACTATGCAGAAAAAGGCGGTATATTGGTAGGATTTGAAAAATTTTAGAATCCGCACATATAGGCATAAAAACAGCACCCGTTTCCCGTAAAAGAAATGGGTGCTGTGCTTTTAGAATATACTGTTCATCACAAGTCCTGTTATAAGTTTTGGATAGAAATAGGTGGATTTTTGCGGCATTTTTTCGCCTGCGGCGGCAACCGCCGCTATCTCGTCTATTCTTGTGGGATTGATGATGAAACATGCATTTGCCTCGCCGTCTGCGGCGGCATAAGCCTCGGCTTCGTCGCGGGTATAGGTCAAATTAATCTGCTTTGCCATGTTTTCTTTATCAATCTTTAAAACTTGTTCGAGAAGCAAGGTATGAAGCACCGAAACATCAAGCCCTTTAAGTGCCTCGGACGCGTTCGGCATTGCCTTATCACAAGCGGCTTTGTTTTTGAGGGTGAAAAGATACGACTCTTTTCCGTCATAATAACCGAAAACTTTTTCGCATTTTTCATATCCCGCCGAAAGTCTTGCGGAGATTTCGTCGCGACTCTCAAGTTTTTCAACCGCAAAGTTCTCTTTCGCGCCCGCTATTAGTTTTTCGGTGCTGTAGTTTTCAATTCCTCTTATAATTCTGTGAGTCGGGAAAACCACAAGTCCGTCGTTTTCCATATCGATAAGGAACATCATAACGTAACCGCTGTCGCCTCTACCGTAAACGCTCTTTTTATAGCGCAGAGCCGTTTCATAACGGTGGTGTCCGTCGGCTATATAGAGTTTGCGCTCTTTAAACTGGTCGCAAATTTCGTCTATTACCGCTTTGTCGGTAATTCTCCACATACGGTGGGTTACGCCGTCGCCGTCTGTAAACTCGTTTTCGGGGGCTTTATTCGTAGCGCCCATAACGGTCTTGGCGGTAACGCCCTCTTTATCGCTATAGAGCGAATAAATCTGGCTTATGTTGCAACCCGTTGCGTTCATAAGGCAAAAACGGTCTTCCTTTGCCTTGCTCAACGTTTCTTCGTGTGGGAGAACAACGTTTTTCGAAAACTCATAAAGTTTTACGCGGCAAACAATTCCGCGGAAAGAATATTTTTTACCAAGTGCCGTAAACTCCTCTTCATAAGCATAGATAGAGTCACATTCGTCCTGCTTTAATATTCCGTCTTCCTTCCAAGAATCCAACGTCGTGGCGGCTCTTTCATAATCCGCATAATCCGTACCGGGAAGTTCGAGTTTTATTATGTTGTGCGGATTGGTTTTAAGATACTCTTCTTTTTGTTTTGGACTTATAATATCGTAAGGCGGGCAAACGCAAGTTTTAACGTCGCCTGCTTTTTCGGTGTAACGAAGCGCCGAAAACGGTCTTATTTCTGCCATTTTGTCACTATCCTTTCGGTTTCTTTTTAAACATTTTACGGCATTTAACATTCGAAGTCAATAAAATGTTGATTATTATATATAAAACTATTATAATAGACATAATATGTTAAAAAAATGTTTACACTTTTTGCACACTTTTTTGATAACATAATATAGCCAAGTATTTTATATTGGAGGTAAAAGTATGATTGAAGTTACCGCATTATCCAAACGGTACGGAAGTCACCTTGCAGTCAATAACGTTTCATTCAGCATTAAAGACGGCGAGGTTGTCGGTTTCCTTGGTCCCAACGGCGCAGGAAAATCAACTATTATGAATATTTTAACGGGTTATATCTCGCTTACTGCGGGAAGTGCGTCGGTTGACGGTTATGACATCGTTGAGAGCCCACAGGATGCAAAGCGCCACATCGGCTATCTGCCCGAAATTCCGCCCCTTTATACCGATATGACGGTAAGGGAATATCTTGATTTTATGTTTGACCTTAAAAAAGTTAAACTTCCGCGCAAACCTCACCTTGACGAGATTTGTAAACTTGTTATGATAAGCGACGTACAAAACCGTCTTATCAAAAACCTTTCAAAAGGTTACCGTCAGCGTGTCGGCATAGCCCAAGCGCTTATAGGCAACCCCGATACACTCATACTGGACGAGCCGACCGTTGGTCTTGACCCAAAACAGATTATTGAAATACGTGACCTTATTTCCCGCCTTGGAAAGAATCACACCGTTATTCTTTCTTCACACATTTTGTCCGAAATACAGGCGGTGTGCGACCGTATTATTATCATAAACGGCGGAAGACTTGTTGCCGACGGCACACCTGATGAACTTTCAAAAGCGTTATCTGCAGACGGCGCGTTGGAAATAAGGGTTGCAGGGCCCAAGCGCGACGTTATGAAAACTCTTTCCGCCGTTCCGGGTGTTGAATCGGTTGACGATTTGGGAAGTTTTGAAAAAGGCTCTTACGATTATAGGGTTGTACCCGAAGAAAAGGCCGACGTTCGCAAAGTAGTTTTTGCCCGTCTTGCAGAACGCAATTGGCCGATACTTTCTCTGCGTGACAGCACGCTTACACTTGAACAAATCTTCTTAAGACTAACAAGTGAAGACGCGCCGTCTTTGGAAGAGGAAGAAGAAAACAAAATCGAAGAAGTTTCGGTTGAAACCGAAGAAGAATCTTCGCTTACCATGGTAAAGGAGGAGAATGAATAATGACAGCCGTATTTAAACGCGAACTTAAAAACTATTTTTCATCCCCCCTCGGCTACGTTGTACTTGCCGCACTTTTCTTCTTTTCAGGAATTTTCTTTACACTGATTTATTCCGCAGGTTACGGCGATATTTCATACGTATTTTCAAGTATGTTCACCATCATAATGTTTGCCGTGCCGATTCTTACAATGCGCCTTATAAGTGAAGAACTTAAACAAAAAACCGACCAGGCGCTTCTCACCGCACCCGTTAGCATTATAGGCATTGTAATGGGCAAGTTCCTTGCCGCACTTGCAATCTTTGCTCTCGGTTTTGCGCCCACACTCATTTATCAGATTATTTTGACGTTCCAACTCTCGCTCAACTGGCTTTTGTATTTTTCAACCCTTTTGGGCGTTCTGCTTTACGGCGCCGCACTGATTTCCATAGGACTTTTCATTTCGTCCCTTACCGAAAGTCAGGTTGTGTCCGCCGTTTTGGGAATTGTTCTTTCAATGCTTATAGCCCTTATGGATGGTTTTTCTTCTATGATAAATAATACGTTTTTATCTTCGGTTGTTGAAAAACTTTCCTTTATGGGAAGATTTGAAACCTTCTCGGCAGGCATTTTAGATTTCTCTAACGTTATTTTCTTCTTAAGCATTTGCGCAGTATTTATCTTCCTTACTGTACGCGCGCTTGAAAAGAAACGTTGGGCTTAACGGAGGTGCCGATAATGAATATTAAAGATATTAAAAACATTTTTATAAAAAAGACAAGCGGCACCGCAAAACTTAAAAGTGTATTGCGCTTAAAACACGGCGCATATAACTCTGCATTGGTTGCCATTGTTTTGGTTGCCGCGGTAGTTATCAATGTTTTGGCAACGGCTGCCGTTTCACGCTTCCCCCTTGAAATCGACCTTTCCACAACAGGACAAAACACCATTTCCGACAACAACCTTGACTATATCAAGAAGATTGATAAAGAGGTCAACGTTGTACTTTGCGCAACCGAAGAGGGCTATGTTGGCGGCTATATGGAATCATACGCCAACAGTATGTATTTAGCACAGGACGCCACCGGTAATTACTACAAGCAGACACTCAATTTGCTCAAACTTTACGAAAAGCACAACAAGAAAATTAACTTAACCTTTGCAGACCCCGATGCAAACAGTTTTTCTGAGATACAGAAAATCGCGGGAGACACTTCACTTAAATATGGTGATATATTGGTGTATTCCACCTTTAAGGTAAACGGCGAAGAAATCACCAATTTCAAGGTTTTGGGTTACAAAGATATTTACGTGCTTTACGATGAAAGCGGCTATGCAGAAATGGGCTACGGCACCTATTCCGTTACGGGCAGTAAAATTGAAACCGCGCTTACAAGCGCACTTTATACCGTAACGAGCGAAGACCTCAAGACCGTTGCTTTCATTACAAGCCATAGCAAAGCGAACACCTACTCCGCACTTGCCTCGACGCTCAAACTTAACAGTTTTGAGACGGTGGAAATCTCCACCCCGATTATTGAAAAAATTGATGAATCGGTTGACGTTCTCGTTATAACGGCACCCAGCACCGATTTCTCTGCAAACGAAATCTCGGTTATTGAAAAATTCCTTGATAACGGCGGTAATAAAGGCAAAAGTTTATTTGTTTTTTGCGATACCAAGAGTGGCTCTATGCCCAATCTTTACGCGTTTTTAGAAGAATGGGGCACAAGCGTACGCGAGGATGCGTTGCTTTTTGAAACAAACGAGGGCAACCACCTGACAGACGCGCCCACCTCTATGGGACTTTCAAGTGCGGGAAGTGAGTTCACTGAATCTGTAAATTCGAACAACGTACTCTACATCGCAGACGCCAACGTAGCACTTAGCACCGCGTATGAAACAATGGGCAAACGCAAGACAGAGGTTATTTTGCAATCGAGCGAAACGGTTGTTGCCGCACCGCTTTCTGCCGATGCAACATTTAAGCCCACAAGCGAATATAAAAAACAGTCATTCCCTGCTGCTATCGTAACAACCGAATCAATTTTTGACGAAGATAATAACCCCCACGAAAGTTTTGTTACCGTCTTCTCAAGTACCGATTTTATTTCACAAAACTGGACCGCATACGATGCCGTAGGCAATTTGTCATTTGCAAACGCCCTCTTTAAGAACGTTAGCGGTTCCGAAAACACCGATATTTCTTTCACAAATAAAACCGTTGTTGACTTTGCGTTTATGCAACCGTCCGAAAGTTCTGCTAACCTGCTTAGAATAATCTTTATTATTCTCTTGCCCATAGCAATAATCGCGGCAGGTATAGTTGTCTTCTTCAGGAGGAAAAACAGATGAGTTTAACCCCCGAAGAAAATAAAACCCCCGACACACAAGAAGAGGAGTCGACCATATTCGGCGCCTCTCCTGTAAAAGACAAAGAGCGCAAAGCGCCCAAAAAGAACAAGATGCTCAAAACTGCTCTTTCGGCGTTTTTGGCACTCGCGGTTCTTGTGGGCGGTACGGTCGCCGTTATAAAACTTATTCCTGAAAAACA
>JAFPBM010000108.1 GCA_017424125.1 Clostridia bacterium
CGCCGCGCGATAAAGGTTCAAGGTCTCGGCTGCCGCCTCGGTCGGCGCTTGACATCTTAGCATTGCGATGATAAAATGAAGGCGATAAAATAGTTAAAGGAGTAAAGCTATGATAAACGTAAACGATTTTCTTTTTGGCAGCGACAACGAAGCCTTTGAAAAGGCGATTGCTTCAAAGACAAGCGACGGTATCATCGTTGTTCCGCCACGTAAAGCAGGTGCTAATCCTGAGCGTAGCTATTGGTTGCTGGACCGAGCAATATTGTTGCCTGAAAACACAACCGTAATTCTCCAAAACTGCAAAATAAAACTATCTGACAAATGCAGAGATAATTTCTTCCGTTCTGCCAATTGCGGAATGGGAATAGAATTTCCTGAAAAAATTCAAAATATTCACATTCGCGGTGAGGGCCTTTGTGTTTTGGAAGGTGCAGATCATCCACGTGCCACCGGCGACAGCTCCAAGTTGTTGCACGCGCCCTGCCCCCACCTTCCCGAAGATATTTGCAGGCTTGCAGATTGGGTGCCTGCAGAACGCAAAACACCCGATAAGATTAATTTTTGGGACATTCATAATCACTCTTACGGCACTGATGCAGGCAAAGATGGTGAGTCGCAATATGGTGACTGGCGAGGCATAGGCGTATTATTGGCAAATGTTGAAAATTTCTCGGTTTCAGGTCTAAAAATTGTAAAATCCCATGGCTGGGGCATATCGTTGGAGGCATGCTCATACGGACGTGTCGAAAAAATTGAGTTTGACGCCACGATGTATAAAGAGATCGACGGCATTTTGATGAATATGGAAAATCAGGATGGAATTGACATACGCAACGGCTGTCATCACATAGTGATCTCCGATATAACAGGCAGAACGGGCGATGATGTCATTGCTCTTACCGCAATCGCAAATCCCGCTTATCGCCCGGGCGGATCGGTGAAAAACACCCACGTTATGCATAACGATTGGACAAAACGAGAGAAAGATATTCACGATATCGTTATACGAAATGTTGTTGCCCATTCATATCTGTGCTATGTTATGCGACTGCTTCCTGCCCTTGCAAGCATTTATGATGTTGTAATCGACGGTATAGTAGACGATGCTGATAATTGTCAAGCCGCCTGCGGGACACTGCTCTTGGGAGATATGGGCAGCTACGGCGAAAACAAGCCTGACAGTATGCGCAACGTAACGATATCAAACATTATCTGTAACAGCAGAAACGCTATTAGTTTAAAGGGATTTTTAACGGATTCGGTTATAAGTAATGTCGTCAATAAAAACCCGAATTGCTCCGCACTTACGGTTACTCGTGAAGACGGAATGAATAACGTAAGCACTTTTAATATAATTTCTGCCAAAACAATAAAATAAGTCGATATCTTTTTCGGTGCAACATACAAAAACCCTGTAATCCCATTCGGGATTGCAGGGTTTTTCTTGTTTTGTAGAAAAACTTAAATTCAGTATACCAATCGGGTTATGAGGTCGACGAGCGTTGCTCGCTCTCGTTGTCGCAAGCTACAATTTATTTTTCCGCCATTTATTTGGTGTAAAGCCGGTGTGTTTTTTAAACACAGTGCAAAAATGCGGGCGGGAGGAAAAGCCGGTACTTTCCGCTATTACATCTATTGATGCGTTTGTCTGCAAAAGCCAACGGCACGCATCCGCCACACGCTGTTCTATTATTGCGTTGTGCAAAGTTTTGCCCGTTTCGTTTTTAAACACCGTCGCAATATAAACAGGGTGATAGCCGAAATACCGCGCGACATCGTCATTACCCGATATCTGTGATGCATACATTCGCACGAAACCCTGTATCTTTTCCGCAAGACGCTTTTCGGGCTTTATATCAGTGTCAGTAATTTTAAGAATATCAGCAAGCAAACTTTTTGCAAGTGCAGACGTTACAACGTCAGAATAAGCATCACGGCTCTGAAACGCTGTTACAATATCGGTAAATTTGCTGATAAGCTCATTACAGCCGTGCATTACAAGCGGTTTTTCAAAACCGATAACAAAAGCTTTATCAAAAACGGCATTTTTATTGAAATAGTTGACAGGTGACGGACAAATCGCCTTCTTTTTGTCATCACACGCACGTGTCATATCAAAATTAAGCACTGCAACGCGCATTTTACCTCGAAAATAATAACCGCACCCAAGTGGAATAAAAATAGCAGTACCCTTTGACACAGTACACTCCTGCTTATCAATTACAAGCGTACCGTTACCTTCAAGCACCGCAAAAAGACGCATATCGTATGCAAGGCGGTGTCCTTCCCCCTCAAGCACTGCGTGCTGAAATTCAGCCGCGCGGACGTACGGATTACACTTTTCTATTGGTATAACCATAATTCACCTTTAATTTTTGA
>JAFPBM010000109.1 GCA_017424125.1 Clostridia bacterium
ATGTGAGAAAAATTTTCAAGTCCCCTCACTGCATCCGCGTTACGATACTCCGGTTCAAAAATTATTTTTCCTTCGGTAGTACAAACCATACCGCTTTGCCTCGGGATTCCAAATTTTTCAGGGAAATCCGTTCTAATCCGCGCAATAATTTTTAAATTAGGACCTTCCATTTTCTCACCACCTTTAAGTTTCCGTTTTTCTTTATTATTCTACCATACTACACTAAAATTTAAAACAATTATTTGTAATTTAACAATAAATATCCACCCGCATAGCGGGTGGTTTTTCATTTTCGGGCATAGCCCTAACCAATACTGGCTACGCACAAGTGCGTTTTTTATTGGCCTGCCAGCCATGCATGTGTTACTTACTACCCATAAATGGGTCCCGCGGGTCATACATACTCAATTGATCGCTTTCTTGATCTCTTTTCAATTGATCTGCTATATATGATTTTATGGCCTTCGCGTTCTTCCCCGCGGTATCTACGTAATATCCCTTGCACCAAAATTCGCGATTTCGGTATGCAAACTTCATATTACCCCACTTTTGAAATATTAAAAGAGCGCTCTTACCTTTTAAATATCCCATAAACCCCGAAACGCTCATTTTGGGAGGGATACTTACCAGCATATGTATATGGTCTGGGCACACTTCACCCTCTACTATTTCTACACCTTTCCATTCGCAAAGTTTTCTTAATATTTCTCTTATTTCCAACCTTTTATCTTCGTAGAAAACCTTTCGTCTATATTTTGGCGCAAAAACTATGTGGTACTTGCAATTCCATTTTGTGTGTGCTAAACTATTTGTATCAATTTGTTCTTTTTTCATTTTTAAATCCTCCATTTGTGTTTTAGCTTGACTGGCAGGTCGCTACTATTTTAACACAAACGGAGGATTTTGTTTTGTTCATCGGTTAACCTCTTTTGAACCACGCGACTATCGCGTGGTTTTCGTTATACAACAACCCTCGATAACGTAATTGCTATCGAGGGCTTTATAATACCTTTAATTCTTAAGGCTCTGCAAAGGAGCGGGGATTCTGCCTGCTCTGTCGATAAACTTTTTGGGGGATTTTGTAAGGTTTACCTTCATAATGGGACCTGAGCCTAAAAGTCCGCCAAACTCCAACTCCTCGCCCTCCTTTTTGCCGATGGCGGGGATTACTCTTACGGCGGTGGTCTTGGTGTTTACCATACCGATAGCCGCTTCGTCGGCAATAATTGCGGAAATTACCTCGGCGGGAGTTTCACCAGGAATTACTATCATATCAAGTCCAACCGAGCAAACGGCGGTCATTGCCTCTAACTTGGAAAGTTCCAAATCGCCCGACCTTGCTGATGCTATCATACCCGCATCTTCGGACACGGGAATAAATGCGCCCGAAAGTCCGCCAACAGAGGAGGACGCCATAACTCCGCCCTTTTTAACAGCATCGTTCAGCATTGCCAAAGCGGCAGTTGTGCCGTGGGTGCCGCAAGCCTCAAGACCCATTTCCTCTAAAATGTGGGCAACCGAGTCGCCGACAGCGGGGGTGGGTTTTTTTTGTTTGGCAAAAAATACCCTTTAATATGAAATATTATGTTAAAAAATAGTATCTTTGTGGAGAGAATACGAAATTTGAGTTATGGCAGAAAATAGCGATAAGTGGAACAAAATAGCGCGAGGTTTCGAGCAACATATTCGCCTCGAGAAACACCTGTCGAAGAATACGGTGGAGGCTTATATGCGAGATATAACTTCGTTTGCTCACTTTGTGCTGCGATTTTACGATGTTGCACCGACAAAGGTCGAGCAATATATGGTCGAGCGTTATATGGCGCACCTCTACGATGTAAACCAAACGGGAGCATCGCAGGCACGACAGTTGAGCGGTATAAAGTGCTTTTTCAACTATCTGCTTCTCAACGATAAAATCGAGAGCTCGCCTACGGAGTTTGTCGCTTC
>JAFPBM010000110.1 GCA_017424125.1 Clostridia bacterium
ATATCTACTGCAAGGAAAACGGGGTGAGGGAATGACACACGCACAACTCAAAGAACTTTCCAAGAGAAAGAGTGGCAAAAAGCGCATAGCTATTGACCGCTTTTTGGGAATTGACGAAGGCTCGCTTGACGTTGGCCGACTTGTTGACTGCGATAACGTGTGCGTTCTTTCGGGCGGGGCACTAAAGTCGCTTCTTTCAACCGAGGAGATAGACGTTGGCGTAAGTGCTGATTTAACGGGCGTTTATACGTATTTGCAATATTACGACCCACGGTATGAAAAACAAGTATCTCCCGAATTTATATATGCAAACGTGTGTCCAAAAAACGTGTTGAATTACACAAAAAACACACACCTCACCTCAAGAATACTCGTTAGTCAAAACGGATATTTTGGCAAAACCGAGGACGGTTATACAAACGTGCTTGCTTCATTTGTCGATGACGGGACCATATACGTTTTGTACGACGCCGTATGCACAATTATAGACCAGCGCCGCACAAGTGTTATTTCGTCGGTTGGGAACGGTATAGTCGCTCTGTTTAACAGTAGAATCAGCGAGGCTGACGGAACGTCAACCTATGTTTATAACGTGAAACAGCTTTGGCTTGATACGATAAAGGATAAAAAGGTTACCTCCAAACTTATAAATGCGGTGTTAACAAAACGTCATACAGCAAGCGGTAACTATGCAAACTGTACGCTTGTCAGTGAAGACGGAAAGACCTTCAGATACACGTCGGCAGATTATAAGCCTTCGCTTGGGGCATATTACGCCGCATATTCCGACGATATATACGAGCAGCTTTACCCGACGATTGGAAATGCATATAAACCTAATACAACCATCGAAAATAAAAAGCGCCAGCTTGTGCGTTTCAGAAATAGCAGAGAATCTGAGAACGCAAAAGAAAACTTTGTTTATTTGCCCGATATGTTGCTTATAAGCGGCAATGGATCTGAGTGGAGTGTAAAAGAAACGTCTATGCCGTCTTTTGACGGCGCGGTTCAACACTTTGAAAGACTGTTCGCTTTTAAGGGTGAAAAACTATATGCATCTGTTAAGGGGAGCTGTACTGATTTTACCGAAGGTGTTGACAACCTTCCGATAAGCGCAGGGTGGCAGACGGTAACTTCGGACAAGAGCGGCTTTACCTCGATTGCATCATTTGACGGAAAGGTTGTTGCGTTTACCGACAAAAGTATGATGACGGTTAAGGGTGTTGACCTGCCGTTTTCTATATCTTATGTCGGAGCATACGGTTGTAAAAGCCCCTCGTCAATTGCGATATATGGCGGGCAAATGTATTTTTCATCTCATAGCGGGATACTTGCTTACAACGGTTCAAGCGTTAAGTGCATAAGCAACTGCCTGCCAAAAGATTTTGTGTTTGAGGATGCAAAACTGACTGTTTCAAACGGCTTCTTGGTGGTTGAATTTCCGCTTTTTAAGGGCTTCTATCTGTATAATCCCAAAAGCGACAGTTGGACCTGTCAAAAGGGAGAATATCTCTCCTCAATTATGCCCGGCGGCGACGGCGGTGCAATAGTGAGAAAAAGCGAGAACGGATACAAACTTTACAGTACCTTTTCAAAGGAAAGCGAATTTGAATTTTCATTTTTCTACGATACGGGCATACCCAAGCGCATAACGGCGGTTACTGTTACCGCGAGTGTTGTGGGAGGATCGCTTTCGCTTGTCGATAAAAATAAAAAGCCACTTATTAAAATAGAGGATACAGGCGGCAGGGTCATA
>JAFPBM010000111.1 GCA_017424125.1 Clostridia bacterium
AACAGATGCAGTTCTTCGGTGCAAGATGTAACTTGGCAAAGGTTCTGCTTATGGCGCTTAACGGCGGTAAAGACGAACTCCACGGCGAACAAATTGCCCCCGAGGGTGAAGTTTTTTCGGAAGAAGTTTTGGATTATAATAAGGTTTTAGAAGCATTCAAAACCTATGCTGCGTGGATGGCGAAACTTTACGTTAACACTATGAACGTTATTCACTATATGCACGATAGTTACGCATACGAACGTCTTATGATGTCACTTCACGACGTTGAGCCCGAGCGTTTAATGGCTTTCGGCATAAGCGGTTTCTCGGTTCTTGCCGATAGTTTAAGCGCGATTAAATATGCCAAGGTTACACCTATAAAGGATGAGCGCGGCTTGATTGTCGACTTCAAAACCGAGGGTGATTTCCCCAAATTCGGTAACGACGACGACCGCGTTGACGAGATTGCTACTTGGGTTGCAGAGTTCTTCTATAACGAACTTTGCAAAACACCTTGCTACCGCGGCGCAAAGCACACCCTCTCACTCCTTACCATCACTTCTAACGTGGTTTACGGCGCCAAGACAGGCTCCACCCCTGACGGAAGAAAGAAAGGCGAACCCTTTGCCCCCGGCGCTAACCCGATGCACGGCAGAGATATAGAGGGCGGACTTGCATCCTTAAACTCGGTTGCCAAGGTATCTTACGACTGCTGTATGGACGGCATTTCAAACACCTTCTCTATCACGCCCAATGCCTTGGGCTCGGATGACGAAAACAGAGTTTCTAACCTTGTGCGCGTGCTTGACGGATATTTTGTTCAGTCGGCACACCACCTAAACGTTAACGTTCTCAACCGTCAAAAGTTGATTGACGCTATGGAAAATCCCGAACTTTATCCCTCGCTTACCATTCGTGTAAGCGGATACGCGGTTAACTTCAACAAACTCTCACGCGATAAACAACTTGAAGTTATCGCCCGTACCTTCCACGAGGCAATGTAATGGACGGAATTATTCATTCGTTCGAAAGTCTTGCGGCGGTCGACGGCGAGGGTTTGCGTTACAGCGTGTTTTTGGCGGGATGCCCCATCAGATGTGCATACTGCCACAACCCCGACACCTGGGAGATGATGGGTAAAAAAATAACGCCCGAAGAATTAGTTAAAAAAATCGGGCGTTACAAGGTTTATTTTGGCAATAACGGCGGTGTGACCTTTTCGGGCGGCGAACCGCTTTTACAAGCACAGTTTATAAAAGCCTGTGTGCCGCTTTTAAATGATGCTAAAATCCCTTACGTGCTTGACACGTCGGGACAGGTTGAACTGACCGAAGACGTACAATTTCTGCTTAAAAACGCACAAGATGTTTTGCTTGATTTGAAGTTCCCCACAAACGATGCTTACCGCACCTATACGGGTGGCAGTCTTAACAAAACTTTATCAATGCTTGTCTATTTAGAAAAAATCGGCAAACCGACCGTTTTGCGTACGGTTATCATGCAAGGGATTAATGACTCTACGGATTATTTGGATTTGTATTTAGAAAAAATCCGCGAATTTACCTGTATTAAGAAATACGAACTTCTTCCCTTTCACACTATGGGTTTTTTCAAATACGAAAAATTAGGTATCAAAAATCCGTTTGCCGAAAAAACGGCTTTCGCTAAAGAAAAATTAACCGAATTACAACTTTACGTTAATAACAAAATAAAAAAAGAAGGGTGAATCACCCTTCTTTTTATTTTATCTTTTTGCAAGAACCTCAGTTTCGTATTTAACGATTTCGTCAAACCACTCGGCACCTGCTACTACGCCCTCGGTTTCACAGTAATGCTCCCAAATTTCGCCAAAAGGCAACATCTTAACCTCTTCGCTTACAACCATAAGTTTAGAGAATTCGCCCTTATCCTGTAAATCTTTGAGAAGTGCGTTGGGTGTGCAAAGAGCCATAAGCAGTGCCTTTTGCCAACTTCTGAAACCGACAACCCAAGCAGAAATGCGGTTGATTGATGCATCGAAATAGTCAAGAGCCATATAAACTCTGTCAAGCGCATCGTTTCTTACGATTTCTTTTGCGATTTCTTTTGTTTCATCGTCTAAAAGCAGCACGTGGTCGCTATCCCAACGAACGCCGCGTGTGATATGTAACGCGATTTCGGGGTAGAAACAGAGAAGTGCGGGGATTTTGTCCGATACAACCTCTGTCGGATGGTAGTGACCGTTATCCATAAGCGGCAGACAGCCGTCGTGTGTTGCGGCAAAAGAAAGCGTAAACTCTGCCGAGCCCGCGGTATAGGATTCAACACCAATACCGAAAACCTTTGATTCAACGCAGGGTTTAACAAGATTTTTATCAAACGGCTCAGAAAGAATCGCCTCGATAGACTCTTTATATCTCTGGCGCGGTCCCATTCTGTCGGCGGGGATATCCTTATATCCGTCACCCGTCCAGATGTTCATTACGCAGGGAATACCTGTTTCTTTTGCAAAATATTCCGAAATTCTGATACAAGCCTTGCCGTGCTCAATCCAGAAATCTCTTGTTTCTTTATCGGGGCTTGAAAGAGTAAGACCGTCTTTTACCTTGGGATGCGAGAAGAAAGTGGGGTTAAAGTCGATACCCATTCCTCTCTCCTTAGCAAAATCAACCCACTTCTTAAAATGTTTAGGCTCAAGTTTGTCACGGTCAACAAACTCACCCTGCGGGAAAATGGCATAACAAGCGTGAACGTTAAGTTTCTTTTTGCCTGGGCAAAGCGACATAGCCTTATCCATATCGGCAAGCAACTGTTCAGGTGTGGTTGCCTTTCCGGGATAGTTACCTGTTGTTTGAATACCGCCTGTGAGGGGACCTTCGTGGTCGAAACCGATTACGTCGTCACCCTGCCAGCAGTGCAGTGAAACGGGTGCGTTTTTGAGCGTGTTTATTGCTGCTTCAACGTCAACTCCGTATTTTGCATATTTTTCTTTTGCAAGTTCATATGCTGTCAAAATAATCGCATCCTTTCAAATGGTTTTATACCCATTTAGTGTAAACTAATTTTCACTTTTTGTC
>JAFPBM010000112.1 GCA_017424125.1 Clostridia bacterium
GCGCGTAAAGCAATAATTTCAAAAATGAAGGCATCGCTTTTGTCGGAAGAACTGCGCGTTATGTACGTCGCGCTCACCCGCGCCGAAGAAAAACTAATAGTCTTGCTTACAAGCGCCAATCCCAAAAAACGTGCTCTCGCGGTGGCGGAAAAAATTAAAAACGAGGAAGATAAGGCATTCATTTCCTCGGTTTCGGGTTATTTTGATTGGTTTATGTACGCGCTGCTACGACTGAATACGGCTTCTAATCTGCGCGAACTTTTCGA
Source organism: Clostridia bacterium (assembly GCA_017424125.1). Lineage (GTDB taxonomy): Bacteria > Bacillota > Clostridia > Oscillospirales > Acutalibacteraceae > SIG589. Next base: position 267 of record JAFPBM010000112.1, read on the forward strand.
AATTGATTTAGAAGAAAAGTTTATAAAAAGCGAAAAAGTCTGTGCCGTATCATTCCTTTATACCGCCCTTGAGGATAACGCTGGGGAAGTGGGAGAAATAGAGTGTGAAACGGACGTGGGTTTAGAGGAAATCAAAAAACGTTTTGAATTTCTTTATCCTTATGATAAACTGCGCGAAATCAAATCCAAAACTTCGGTTTCGGATATCGTGCACGGAGTCGATACAAACGCAGATTACAAATCCCGTCCTGCGTTTGCGTCAAAATCGGGCTTAACCCCTGCAGAGCGCGGTACCGCAACCCATAAATTTATGCAGTTTGCGGACTACGCGAAAGCCGCAATGGATTTGGAACGTGAAACAAAAAGACTTATAGAAAAGGAATTTTTGTCAGTAGCAGAGGCAGATGCTATTGATAAAATAAAAATCGGGGAATTCCTTGAAAGCACACTTTTTGCGCGTATGGAAAATGCGCTTGACGTGCATAGGGAACTGAGGTTTTTATCGGAATTTTCGCAAATTCCCGAATACCCCGCCGAAAAAACGGTGGTACAGGGAATTATCGACTGCGTAATAGAGGAAAGCGACGGCATAGTGGTTGTCGACTTCAAAACCGACAACGTAACCGACGAGCAGACGCTTATAGAACGCTATTCAAAACAACTCGATTTGTATGCAAGGGCGTGTGAAAAGATGTTCTCTCTGCCTGTTAAGGAAAAAATAATATACTCTTTCGCACTTTCAAAATCCATAAAACTATAAAAAAGCACCCATATGGGTGCTTTTTTAGTTGAATAACGGTTGCAATTGTTTGCCGTTTAATGCGGATTCCAATGCCTTTGGCAACAAATCCCAATGTGCTATGAGAGAGTTGGGTTTTCCTTCGCAATCGTCTTGCGAAAGTGGAATAAAATATATGTGTCTGCTATTGAAAAGCATACCTATGTTTTTTGCCGATGCACCGAGAGCATCGTTGGTTGCAACGCCCAAAAGCACAGGCTTTTGATTGCGCAAATGCGCCTTAACCGCCATAGTAACCGAGGTGTCGGTTATTCCGTTTGCAAGTTTTGATAAAGTGTTTCCCGTACAGGGTGCCACCACAATTATATCAAGCAAATTTTTAGGTCCAATCGGTTCTGCATCCTTTACGGTGTGAAGGATTTTTTTGCCCGTAACCTCTTCAATCTCGTTTATAAAATCGGCACACGCGCCAAAACGTGTGTCGGTCGTGTATACAATGTCGGACATAATCGGTGTGACGTTTGCACCCAGGCTACACAAGTTTTTAAGTTGCTCAACCGATTGGCGTAGGGTGCAAAACGAGCCGCACATCGCATATCCAACAGAAAGTCCAATCATAAAAATCTCCGTCCCTTTTTAAAAGTGTTCTCTTAATATGTTGTTTATGGTCATAAAAATAATTTTTGCCGCCGTAACGGGTGCCGTTTTTGCAGGCAATCCACCCGCAGTAATAAGTTTTATTCCGTATTTTTCTGCGGCGGTGGCAGAAACCCCAAACGGCGCCGACGCAAGTTCAATAATAAGTGCGTCTTCCTTGACCTTTGAAAGTTCATAATCTCCAAGCATAATGGAGGGTACGGTGTTGAAAATTATGTCATAAGACGGCAGAGTGTCTGATAAACTGTTCGAATCAATACACTCGTAACATTCGGCATCGATAAGCGCCTTTGTTTCGGCGCGGCGATAGGTGGCGGCAACCGTAGCACCGAAAGAACGCAAGTTTTTGCAAAGGATTTTGCCTATTCTGCCAAAACCGATTACCAAACAACGCGAACCCCAAAGCGTGTGTTTTGTGTTTTCAATGGCACATTTTATAGCACCCTCGGCGGTCGGCAAAGCGTTAAGCATAGAAAATTCTTCCCGTGCGAGATAATCATATTCCGTTGCGGCACCGATGCGTGTGCCCGCCGTAAAAAATACAGTTTTTCGGTCGGCGGCGGAAACTATGTCTTTTAGCAGAATATCGCTCTCGCACAAAGGTGCAAAAACGGTTTTGCCGTCCTTGCTTGTGGGCACAGGCAAAACAATGCAATTAGCCGAAAAAACCGCATCACCAAGTGACACACAGGGTATATGCCCTGCGTGTTTTTCAAAACCGCACATTCGTACGGTATGTCCCGCACTTTTTAGCATATCTCTCAGATATACCATACGTTCATCGCCGCCGATAATCGAAAAAATCATAAAAACACCACCAAAAAAGGTCATAGGATATTATCATTATATCCTATGACCTACGGTGCTATTTGGTGATTAATTTTTTAAGGTTTTCTTTAGTGTTAAGCGCGGGATTTTTAATAACTTCGCGCTGTAAAAATTCGAGCGTTTCACCGATTTTCTCACCTGTAAATCCTAATTTAATAAGGTCCCTTCCGCCAATTTTCAGGTGCTCTATCAGGTAAGGTTCGTTATGCTTTATGATTTTTTCGAGTTCTTCTTTTGCCCACGCGGTATCCACAGGTTGCAAAGTGCTTACTATATCCAAAAATCTAAGATAATCCTCCGCTTCACAAATGCAAAGCCCCGTCTTTATATCGGTTTTGTCTTTCGGTGCGGAAAGTTCTAATATTTTTTTGCTTCGCTCGCGCAAGTGGTTATCGGTTTTAAGCGTACGGCAGACCTTTTCTGCATCGGCACCGCTTAAAATCATAAGAGCACAAAAACGGGTAAGCAGGTCGCGCGGAAGTTTTGAAAGTGGGGATATATCACAAGCGGGTATAAAAAACGGCTTTAGTGCACCATTTTCAAAAAACGCCGCCGCACTTTTTATATTCTCTCCAATAAGCATTTTTTTAAGTTCGGCAAAAATGCGCTCAGCGCTTATGTTTTCAAGTGAAGCGAGTTTTGAAAGCGCAGATTTTTCTGTGTTATCTTCAATACTGAAACCGAGTTGTGAAGCAAAACGGAAAAGTCGCATAATGCGCAAAGCATCCTCGCAAAAACGTTCGTCAGGGTTGCGTACGGTGCGGAGTGTGCGCGTCTTTATATCCTCTAATCCTCCGTACAAATCGATTATACCGTCGTCACCGTCATACGCTATGGCGTTAACGGTAAAATCGCGGCGTGACAGGTCTTCTTCAATATTTCCGACAAACTTTACGCTATCGGGGTGGCGGGTGTCGGTGTAACCGCCGTCAACGCGGTAGGTTGTGACCTCAATAGGCGTTTTATCAATCAAAACCGTAACGGTGCCGTGTGAAAGCCCCGTCGGTACGGTGTGGGGGAAAAGCGTCATAACCTTGTCGGGCGGACAGTTGGTTGCAACGTCAAAATCGCTCGGCTCTACCTTGCCGATAATCATATCGCGCACCGCGCCGCCAACGCAATATGCCTCGTATCCCGCTGTTTTAAGCATAGAAATACATTCAACAACGTATGAAGGAATGGAAAATTTCAAACAAATCACCTCGAATATGAAAGTTTTTGTTTATTTTTTGTGTGGAAAGTAATATAATAATTAAATAGATATTGAATATATACCCTTTGGAGGAAAATTATGAAAGAACTTCTAAAAGAGGATAAAATAATAGAAAACGTAAAACGGATTCATATGATTGGCATCGGCGGTTCGGGAATGTGCCCGCTTGCGGAAATTCTGCACGGCAAGGGTTATATCCTGACAGGTTCCGATAACAACGAAAGCGACCCGCTGAAACGTATCCGTGCACTTGGTATAAAGGTCTTTATGGGACACAGTAAAGAGAATATAGAGGGTGCCGAACTCATTGTTTATTCGGCGGCAATCGCAAAGGATAACCCCGAACTTGTAGCGGCGGCAGAAAAGGGAATACCCACAATGGAGCGCTCTCATCTGCTTGGTGCATTAACCCGTCATTTTGATAACGTTATAGGCGTTGCGGGAACACACGGCAAAACCACCGTTTCCTCTATGATAACACAAATTTTAATATTAAACAACCTTGACCCCACGGCGGTAATCGGCGGCAGACTTCCGCTTATAAATTCTAACGGCCGTTCGGGAAAGAGCGAACATATGGTTTGCGAATCGTGTGAGTTTGTTAATACCTTTTTACAAATGTCACCCGACGTTTCGGTTCTGCTTAATATCGACGACGACCATCTCGACTTCTTTGGTACAATGGATAACCTCGTCGCATCGTTTTCTAAGTTTATAGGAATGTCGCACACCGCTTATATTAACGGTGATGACCACCTCGCAAGACGCGCTGCAGAGGGTATCTCTGCTACCATTATAACATTTGGCAAAGAAAAAGGGAATGATTTTTATGCCGAAAATATAACTAAAGGTGCGCTCGGCTTTGAATTTGACGTTATGAAAAAGGGTGAACGCCTTGGCAGACTCCATATGCGTATCCCCGGCGAACACAATATCTATAATGGTCTCGCCGCGTTTGCCGTTGCGTATGATTTAGGCGTAAGCGCAGAGGGAATAGATAGCGCACTTTCAAAATTCACAGGCGCGGGCAGAAGATTTGAGTTCCTTTATGAATGTGAAAAACTCACCCTTGTGGATGACTATGCCCACCACCCGACAGAGATTGAGGCAACGCTTAAAGCGGCAAAGAGTCTTGAGTATAAGCGCGTAATTGCGGTTTTCCAACCCTTTACTTTCTCGCGCACGGCACTGCTTAAAGATGATTTTATAAAAGCACTGTCGGTAGCCGATAAAGTTGTGTTGACACCCATTATGGGCTCGCGTGAGCAAAATACCTTTGGCATTTATTCAGAGGATATTGCGAAAGAATTGCCCGATGCTACGGTGATTGAAACCTTTCCACAGGTTGCAGATTTTATTTGCGAAAACGCACAAAACGGTGACCTTGTAATCACAATGGGCGGCGGCGACATCTATAAAGCCGCTTATATGATACGCGATAAATTAACAGAGAATTAACAAATTGTGCAGTAGTATTATATATACTATTGAGGTTAGGATGTGAAAATAGTGAAAGAAAACGCTTCTATTGTGGCAAAGGGATTTTTCACAATTTTAATGATAAATCTTTTAACGCTCATACTTCTTTTTTCATTAACAACACTTGCGGTTGGAATGGGCACCGAAACGATAGGTCACATTGCCTATTCGGTAGATAAGGAGGGAAATGTTGAAGAACTGTATACCCATTATTACAAAGACGGCGACGATACAAAGTTGCAGGAATATAAAGATAAGGGTATAGAGGTGAGAACACAGACTTTCCGTTCAACGGTAAGCGAGGGTGTAAGCCGTTCGCTTGATATAATAGCGGGTGTTTTAGGATTTATAATGCTCTTTGCATTTATCTATAATATTTTCTGGACGCGTGGCGATAAGGATGCAAACTTGGCAACGTTCGGGCATATAGTACTTGATAAATATAGGGGCATAAAGTTAGGTCTTTTAATAACCGTACCTTTTGCGGTTTCGTATTTAGTGCTCTTGATAGATAAAATTTTCTCGCTCTTTTCTTCATCTGCGTATTTGTTTATTTATAGACTTATAAACTATAATATGTACCCGATTATAGAGGTTGCAACCCGCGGAGCAGAGAATGCGGGGGGCATTCCCGCTTGGGCATTTTTACTACTCTTTGTAACGCTGATACCCGTACCCGCAATTTCCGCTTTCGGATATTACTGCGGTATAAAGGGAATTTCACTTAAAGAAAAAATTGTGTATAAAAAAGATAAGGGGAATAACTAATGGCAGGAATTTTTGGTTTTTTCAATTTTGAAAAGGAAGGTCCGGGAGTTTCAAAAGACGAAAAGAAAAAGCGCGGAATAATCCGTTTCTTTGAATTGTATTTCCGCAATTTTTGGAAACTGATAACACAAAGTGCACTTTATACACTTATAAGCATACCCGTTTTTACATACGGTCTTGGAGAACTCGGCCTTGCAAACGTAACCCGCGCAATCACGAGAGAGAAACATTCTTTCGGCGCATCGGATTTTTTTGATACCATAAAAAAGAACTGGAAAAAAGGTCTGCTTTCAGGTATAGTCAATACGCTTGTGACGGCACTTTTGATATTTGATATGTATTCCTTCTTTCCGCGTGAGGGTAGCGGAATAGTGCAGGTTATTTTTACAGGAATTGCAATGTTCTTGCTCTTTACCTTCACAATGATGCAGTTTTACGTTCCGTTTATGATAATAACCTTCTCTCTGCGTCTGCGTGACGTTTATAAAAACGCATTTAAGTTCGTATTTATAAATCTTAAGAATAATCTGCTTATATTCTTCTCACTCGCACTTTTCCTCGGCGCCTGTTTTGCAATCGTCTGGTTTGGCGGTGCAATGGGTTATGCAATCGTAACGCTTGTGTTAATGTTTGTATATCCGGGTTTCCGTGCGTATCTTACACAGTATAACATTTTCGGTTCAATCTATAAGTATATGATAGAGCCGTATTATAAAGACCGTCCCGGTGAAGATATCGAAAAGCGTTTATCTCTCGGTCTTCCTGTGCCCGAGGAGTATATGCCCAAATATGAAGAAGATAACGTCTTTGATGACGAGCGAATTCTTCCTAAAGATGAATAAAATAAAAGCACCTGTTTTACAGGTGCTTTTTTATATAAACGGGGCATTTAATCGGTACTCTGTGGACAGCCGTGGCCTGTCGCCGATATAGCGGGAATCCCTTTTGTCGCCCCTTCTCTATATCCTATGCCGATTAAATTAAATTGTTACACTATATCGTTTTTGTGAACAAACAAAACACCGAGAGTGTTTCTGCCGCAATGTGCGGAGACGGTGCAACCTGCGCGTGTTGCAAAAACTTCTCCCCACGGAAGTGCCTTTTTAACCTGTTCAACACAAGCATCAAGCACTTCTTTGTCAACACCTGCGTGTGTTACGAAAACACGTGTTTTGTCAATGTTGTCGGCGTCGGTAAGGCGCTCGTCAATATAGGTCTTGAGTACTGTTGCAAAATTGCCTCTGTATTTCTTCTCAACGCCCATACTACCGTCTTTAACAACAATACAGGGTTTAAGTTTCAAAAGGTTAGCGCCCAAAGCCGCAACGGCAGAGCAACGTCCGCCTTTTGCAAGATACTTAAGGTCGTCAACAACGAACGAAGCGTCAACGTAATCAGCGAGGGCTGAAACTTTTTCTGCAATTTCTGCAGCCGATAAACCTTTCTTCGCAAGTTCTGCCGCAGCAATAACCAAAAGTCCGCCGCCTGTTGAAAGGTTTTTGGTGTCAACAACGTAAACGCCGGGAACCTCCTCTGCTGCAAGACGCGCATTGTTATTGTTAGCAGACATAGAAGAACTTATAGTAAGGTAAATAAGTTCGCTTCCGTCTTTGGTCATTTCTTCAAAAAACTCAATATGCTCACCGATACCGGTAGCAGATGTTTTTGCAAGGGTGCCTGTGCGCTCTGCATATTCATAAAGGTCGTCAGGTGTTGCTTCAACGCCGTCAATATAACTTTTGTCGCCCATAACAACCTCAAGCGGTTTAATGTGAACGTTGTATCTTTCAATAAGTTCGGGACTAAGGTCTGTTGTGCTGTCGCTGGAAATAATTACTTTCTTTTCAGCCATAAAAAATCCTCCATAGGTTATTTGAAAATAGTATACCATAACGCGCACCTTTTAACAAGCATAACTTTTGTCTGTTGACATAAATGTGGCTATGGGGTACAATGTTTTTAAGGAGATGATTTTATGGCAATGTTGTCACCGTCGGTGCTTTCGGCGGATTTTTTGCGAATGGATGAAATGTTAAAGACGTTTGAAGAAAACGGCGTCGATATGTTGCATATGGACGTAATGGATGGTAATTTCGTGCCCAATATGTCTTTCGGTGTGCCGGTTATTGAAAGTGTAAAACGCCACACAAAAATTCCAATGGACGTCCATTTGATGATAGACCGCCCGCATAGATATATAGACGATTTTGCATCTTGTGCTGATATTTTAGGTTTCCATTTTGAAGCGGGAAGCGACGTAGAGGCTACCCTTAAACAAATCCGTTCGCACGGCATAAAAAGTTGCCTTACCATAAAACCTTGCACAAAACCTGAAGATATTTTCACATATTTACCGCTTTGCGATATGGTGCTTGTAATGTCGGTAGAACCCGGCTTCGGCGGACAAAAGTTTATGCCCGAATCACTAAAAAAGGTTGAAGCACTTAAGGCGGAAATCAAACGTCAGGGACTTTCCACACTCATAGAGATTGACGGCGGTATAAATAAAGAAACAGCACCCTTGGCGGTTGCCGCAGGTGCAGACGTTTTGGTGGCGGGCAGTTACGTTTTGGGTAGCAAAGATATAGCCGCAACCGTAAAAGAAATCAAGAGTTTATAATTTTGTTTATAGGGGTATTGGTACAAATCGTTTGCCAATACTCCTTTGTTTTTTCCACTAAAGTATCATCTTTATATATACCGTCGCAGTATTCGTACCCGAGCGCCAAAACCGAACGGTTTATGTATTCTTCGTTTATAAGCAAACGGTAAGCGTTGCCGTTTCTGAAAAGGTCAACACGGGTTTTGTCACTACCGTGTTTTTTAATTTGTTCACAGGTTAAAAGCAGGTCTTCGCAACTTAAAAACTCATATATGTAGATGCGCTTTTTGTGGTGGAGTGTGCGCCTTTTGCGTGGAGTTATAGTGAAACGTATGGTGCAACCGCCGTCGCTTCTTTGGCGCACCTTTATAAAAAGTCGTTCGCCCGAAAGATTAAAATCGGTTTCACACAACGCCTGTTTTAAGATGCTTCCAAGCGCCGCCTTGGCATTTTTGTTATCATAGCGCAAATCTTCAAAACTACCGAAGTAATCGCATATTTCCACAGCCGAAAGGGTTACCAAAAGTTCGCGGTTATCCACTAAATCATAAAGCATATAAAACGCCTCCACAAAGTAATTTTATATTATTTTGTCCTACGTTTTCAAGCGGTAAAATAAGGCAAACACGTTGCCGTGTTTGCCTTCGTTTTGCTAACAGCCTGTTCCGCAACCAAAGTGGTCGGGACAGTCGCCTTGTCTTGGCGGAAAGAATTCGTCTGTCGGGAATTCAATCTTTCTGAAAACGTCACAGGGGTGGTCTGTCGTGTCGTCGCACTGTTTTTCGGGAATACAGAAATCATAAACGGGGATAAGCATCTGTACGTTGCGAACAAGTTGAACGATGGTGAAAAGACCAAGTGTTACAAAAATTGTGGGTGTGCCGTTTTCAAGTTCGGTCATAACCTGACCGCCAAGGCAGCCGCAAATGCAATTGGGAATACAGCAACTACTTTCGTAACAGTCGCGGATTTCGCCGATTCTTGCCGAAAGCGGAATGGGGTCAACGCTCTGAACAACACAGCGCGGAGTGTTCTGTGTGCGTACCATCTGCATATCCATTGCGTCCTCAAGCGTTACGTTGTTGCTGAATACCTTGACGTTGCCGTCACTGCCGTATAAAATCACCTTTTTGTTAAAATAAGCAATACCGCGAACGGTGCTGGGTGCGGCGTGCGGTGTTATGAACAGGTCGAATTCTACAAGGAAGAAGAAAGTAAGGTCGCAGGAATAATATCCGCGGTTGAAACTTACAGGTTCAACGTCAATGTAAACGTTAAGTACCTCGGCAGAGCGTGTCTTAACACTCTGTGCACGTTTGATGAGTGCCTGGTCTGCGGGGAGAAAATAACATCTTAAATCCTCCAAACAGTCGCGGTCACAACACGAATCGTAGACTCTGCCCGCGTCAATGCAAACGGCCTCTTTGAAACTATTGTTATCTGACATAAAAAAGCCTCCTCAAAGTTAAAAGTTTAAAAACTTCTATACCATACTATGTAAAAAAGCCGTTTGTGTTAAAAAATGTATTAAATTTATACGTTTTGTAAAGAATATTAGCGGAGATGGTAAAAATGAATATAACAGAACAAGAATATAAAGGGCTTGTAAAAAAAGCGTCGCCCCCGTCACCAAAACTCAAGGATTTTGTGTGGGCGTTCTGCGTGGGCGGTTTTATATGTATGCTCGGTCAACTTTTATATGAACTTTATACCTATTTAGAACTCACCGACGAAGTGTCAAGAATGCTCGTGCCCGTTACGCTTATAACCCTTTCGGCACTCTTTACGGCGCTTCATATATTTGATGATGTTGCTAAACACGCGGGCGCAGGAACCCTTGTACCCATAACAGGATTTGCAAACGCTGTTGTGTCTCCGTCGATTGAATTCAAAACAGAAGGATGGGTATTGGGCCTTGGCGCTAATATGTTCAAAATCGCAGGACCTGTAATTGCCTACGGCACAATTGCAAGTGTTATTTATGGGGTTATATATTGGATAACAACATTGTTCTAATCGTATGGAATGCATTTATGCATTCCAAAAACGGAACGGATAAATCCGTTCCCTACATCAAAAGGCTTGACCAATTTGGTCAAGCCTTTTTTATTTGCATTTTAAATGCTGTAATATTATAATTAAAAATAGAGAACGGGGTGATACTATGTATAAAACCGCTAATGATTATTATAAAGAAAAATTCGGGTGCAAGGTGTATAAACTATCGCTCGACGGCGGCTTTACCTGTCCAAACCGCGATGGCACAGTAGGTATGGGCGGTTGTATTTTCTGTTCTGAAAAGGGCAGCGGCGAATTTGCAGAACGCGGAACGGATATAAAAGAACAGTTGGAAAAAGCAAAACTGCGAGTTGAAAATAAGATAAAAAGCGGTAAATATATTGCATATTTTCAAGCATTTACAAGTACATACGCCCCGTGTGAATATCTTAAAAAATTATTTTACGAGGCAATAAAACCTGATTATATAGTCGGTCTTAATGTAGCCACCCGCCCCGATTGTCTGCCGGACGACGTCATTGAACTGTTGAAAGAAATAAATAAAATCAAGCCCGTAACGGTAGAGTTGGGACTTCAGACCTCTAACAATTCGGTAGGAGAATACATAAACCGCGGTTATAAAACGGAGTGTTATAAGGACGCAGTATCACGCTTAATTGAAGCGTCACTTGAGGTCATCACCCATATTATAATAGGTCTTCCCAATGATAACCCCGAAGAAACGACCGATTACGCTGTAAAATGCGGTACAAACGGAGTAAAATTTCATCTGCTTCATATCCTTAAAAACACGCGTCTTGCAAAGGAATATGAAAAAGGAAAGATAACGTCATTAACCCTCGAAGAATATGCAAAGATTTTGAAAAAGTGTATATCAAAATTGCCAAAAGACGTGGTTGTCCATAGAATAACGGGCGATGGCGCCAAACGCGATTTGGTAGCACCACTCTGGTCGGCTGACAAAAAGAAAACGCTAAATTTTTTAAAAGAATATCTAAAAAACGCTTAGCCGATTGGCTAAGCGTTTTCGTTTATAAATTCACCAATTTTTATTACCGCCTTTTGCAATACGTTAGGCTCGGGTAACATAACTATACGGAAATGGTCGGGCTCTTCATATAAAAAGCCACTTCCCGGGACAAGGAGAATGTGTTTTTGAAGTAACAGTTTTTCTGCGAAAACGGTGTCGTTTGTTTCCTTTAAAAATTCAGGTTTGATTTTTGGAAAAACGTAAAATGACGCATCGTTTTTAACGTATGAAAGGCAATCAAGTTTGTCTAATTCTCTAAAGGTTGCCTCTCTTTGTTTATAAAGTCTGCCGTCTTCGGCTATAAGACTTTTAGTATATTCCGTATCTGCAAGTGCAGCGGGGATAACTGTCTGCATCATAGCATTTGCCGAAAGTCTTATTGACGCGAGTTTAAGCAAAGCACCACTGATTTCTTCACGCACGAGTGCAGGACCGCTCACCACAAGCCAACCGCACCTAAAACCGCAAAGGCAGTGTGATTTTGAAAGACCGTTCATTGTGATTACGGGTATATCGGTAGCAAGATTTGCAAAAGAAACATGATTTTTACCGTCAAAAACAAGTCGGTCATAAATCTCGTCGGATAAAACGGTAATACGGTGCTGTCTTGCAATTTCGGCAATAGAAAGCAACGTATCATTTGAATAAAGTACCCCTGTAGGATTATTGGGATTAATGATTACAATGGCTTTTGTTCTTTTTGTTATTAAACTTTTAATATGTTCAGTATCGGGATTCCAACCATAGTTTTCATCACATTTGTAAAAAACGGGGGTGGCACCGCGAAGGATTACCTCGTTACACCAAAGTGAGTAACAGGGTGAGGGCAACAGTACCTCATCACCTGGGTTTAGAAGCGCGGTTGATATAAGATTTGCAATTTCGCTTACACCGTTTCCTATAAAAATATCGTCTATTGAAAAATTATAAAAACCTTTTGAACGGTGGTATTCAAAAATCGCGTTTCTCGCCTCTGCCATTCCTCTGACGTCACAATATCCCACAGCGGTATCGATTTTTTGAAACAGGGCGTTTTTAACGCTTTCGGGCATAGAAAAACCGAAAGTTGCGGGATTGCCCGTGTTAAGTTTGAGTATCTTCTCTCCGCGCTTTTCAATTTCCAAAGCCGTATAAAAATTCTTTCCGCGTATATCGGAATTAACGCGGCTTATTACGTCTGCACATATATTCATAATATCACCCATAAAAAAGTATGTGCTGATTATAGCAAAGGTTAATATTATAATCAAATACAAATATTTGTATATTAAGTATATATAAAAAATTATAATATTGCAGATAGGCAAAAGCAATTTTATATTGCTATTATGTTTTTTCGGTGTTATAATCAATAAATATAAGGGGGATTTATTATGCGGTGTGAAAAACTTTTTTCGGTAATCGAAAATCTTAACGACGAGTATATAAAAATATGGGAAGACGTTTGTAATATCGAGTCCCAAACCAAAGATAAAGCAGATGTTGATGCCGTTTGCGATTATTTTGTAAAACTGGCTAAAAAACACGGTTGGGATATAGAAAAATTGGAACTCGAAACTGCAGGAAGTCCCGTTTGTATAACTATGAATCCTGATGCTAAAAATGCATCTGTTATCTTTTCGGGACACGCCGATACAGTTCACCCGAAAGGACTTTTCGGATATCCGCCCGTAAAAATTAATGACGGCAAAATTTACGGCCCCGGCGTACAAGATTGCAAAGGCGGAATTGTGTCTGCGTTTATGGCAATGGATGCGCTCAAAAGGGTTGGTTTTGACGCCCGTCCCGTTAAACTTATAATCCAAACCGACGAGGAAACTAGCAGTAAAACAAGCGGCAAAAAAACGGTTGAGTTTATGTGTGAAAAATCCAAAGGCGCCGCCGCATTCCTTAACGGAGAGGGATTTGGCGATGATAACAGCGTAGTTTTAATAAGAAAAGGAATTGTGCGTTACCGTATGAACGTTACGGGCAAAGCGGCACACTCCTCAAAATGTTATGAGGGCGTAAACGCGGTTGCCGAGGCGGCGTATAAGATTTTGGAACTTGAAAAAATGAAGGATAAAGACGGCCTTACCTGTAACTGCGGTGTTATAGAGGGCGGAACGGTTGCAAATTCTGTTGCCGAAAAATGCAGTTTTCTTGTTGATATCCGCTTTGCTAATGAGGAACAGTTTGAAAAGGCAAAAGAAACTGTGTATAGCGTGGCAGAAAAATCTTATATAGCGGGCAGCAAATGTGAAGTTGTTGAAATTAGTGTTCGACCCTCAATGCCGTTTAGCGAAACTAATCTGTCGCTTTATAACAAAATGGCGGAGATTTGTGAGCAAAACGGTATGCCGAAACTTAATTGGAAATCGGCAAACGGCGGCTCAGACGCCGCGTATATTACACAACTCGGTGTGCCTTGCGTAGACGACGTCGGAGTACGCGGTGGCAGAATTCATTCAAAAGAAGAATTTGCATACATTTCTTCTCTTGCCGAATCGGCAAAGCGCAACGCCGCTATAGCATATTGTCTATAAAAAAACAAGGTGCGTTTGCACCTTGTTTTTTTATTTTAAACACGAACGGATATAGGCAGACGGAGAAATACCCATAATTTTTTTAAAATACCGCGAAAAGTAATTAGTATCCTGAAATCCGCAGTTATTTGCAATTTCCGCTATGTCGTCAATTCCCGATTCCATAAACGCCGTTGCCTTGAGTATCCGCGCGTTAAGCACGTATTGGTGTAAGGTTTGCCCCGTGTAACGTTTGAACTCTGCGCTTATATAATTGGGGTGAAAATGAAAAACCTTACCAATATTTATATTGTTTAGGTCGCTTTCTAAATTAGCGTGAATGTGCTTTATAATTTTTTCAATGTTAAAACTGTCTTCTTTTTGATTTCTTGTTTCGCTTTTACGTGCGATTGCCGTCAAAACAGAGGACAGTATGTAAGAACATTGTTGTTTGTAAAAGGGAAGTCGGCGGGAATACTCTTTTTCAAGTTTAATAAGGTCGACTTGCAAACTGTGAAAATCCTCAAAAAAACAAAAATTATCAAAACACGGTGCATCGGAGAATTTTACATACTCAACAGGCTTTGTGCCTTTTTCTAAAAATCGCGTGTTTATCGGCGGATAGATGAAATCAGAATTTTCGTTATTTTGTGTGAAATCGAAATTAACCGCTAAAAAAATCACGTTCTCTGACATAATTCTATAACGGTAACCCGAATTTATAAAAAGTATACTGCCAACGGGTAGAGAGTGCTCTTTGCCGCCAACGACAATTTTGCCGCACCCGCTTAGTGTGTAAAACAGTCGTGCATCAAGAGGGAAAAACTCAGGATAATATGTGTTTTTGTCAACTTCGAGCAGTCTAACATACCGCGCAAAAGGCTTAATATCGCAAAATTGCATTTTACCACCATCTTTATTTTGTGCTAATTTATCTTTGTTTTTTGAGTTGATTATATACTATAATTAGAGTAAAATCAAGAAAAAATAATAAATTAAAAGGGGCATTTATCAATGATAGAACGTAAAGCAAAAATCACCGCACGTGTGGCATTCTTTTCGGTAGTACACGAAGTTTATTTTTCTCAGTTTGAGGGACTATATGAATCGCTGTCGGGATATCATACCGAAACTGCCGACCTTGTAAGAGAAAATGGGGTGGAAGTTTTCGATTACGGCATTGTGGGAAGCAACAAAGCGGCGTTTGACACCGCACAAAAAATCTCCGCCGACAACATAGACCTTATTATCTGCAATATGATTACATACGCAACGTCGTCGGTATTTGCGCCCATTGTAACCAACACAAAAGCACCGATAATCTTACTTGCCCTTCAACCGAGAATGGGACTTGATTATAGCGTGGCATCTACTTTTATGCAACTTGAAAACGATAATATATGTTCTGTGCCCGAGTTTACAGGCGTTGCAATCCGCCTCGGCAGACCGGTGAGCGACGTTGTAATCGGTTGCCTTTATAATGATGATGAGGCGAAAGCCGACCTTAAAGAATGGTGCGATATTGCCAAGGTGCTTAATAGCCTAAAAGGTGCAAGACTCGGCCTTATGGGGCACGTGCTTGAATCAATGTACGATATGCACGCCGACCCAACAATGATTTCTGCCGCATTCAATCTGCACGTACCGTTGCTCGAAATTGACGACGCAGTGGCAGAGTATAACAAGGTCACGGACGAAGAAATTGAGGCTAAAAAGCAACTAATTCTGCGTGAGTTTGATACCCCCGACCCGAAAAGCGACCCCGTTACAATGAAACTAACGGATGCGGATTTAACCCGTGCGGCAAAGGGTGCCGCTGCGCTTGACAGGCTTATAGAAACACATAATCTTACAGGTCTTGCATATTTTTACGAAGGACTTGAAAATACAATTCAGCGCGAGGTGGCAACCTCGTTTATTGTGGGCAATTCAATTCTTAACGCACAGGGAACGCCTATGTGCGGCGAGTTTGATATAAAAACCTGTGTTGCAATGCTTATAATGGACCGCCTTGGAATTGGCGGTAGTTTTGCAGAGTTCCATCCCTTTGATTTTTCAGAAGATTTTATACTTGTGGGCCACGACGGACCGCACCATATCGCAATAGCCGACGGCAAGCCCATTTTGCGTAGTTTAACCAAATTTCACGGCAAAAAGGGAAGCGGTGCCTCGGTTGAATTCAAAATTAAAGAGGGCCCTATTACAATGCTTGGCATAACCCAAACTGCCGACGGCAGATTCAAGTTCGTAATAGGGGAGGGCGAATCTAAAAAAGGTCCCATCCCGCCAACGGGCAAC
>JAFPBM010000019.1 GCA_017424125.1 Clostridia bacterium
TGATACCATTGACCAACATATCCGCCGTCGTGCATAAGAACGGGCTCTTCCAGTTCTGCGATGCGGTCTGATTTGCCGTCCGCATAATCCAAAAGCCTGCGCTTGCAGTTTTTCATACGGGTAAGAAGTCCTCCAAGTCTAAGGTCCTGCATCTCAAAACCGTAGGTCTTGTTAACGGTTTCCCATTGGTTGCGGAAGGCGGTGTAAAACGCTTCCCAATTAGCCTCAAATCTTGTGTATTCGCCGTTGGCTAAAGCGCGCAAACCTTCCTTGTCACCTTTTTCGTAAAGTTCGCGGGTTTTAATGCCAAGATTGAACTTTTCTGCCATAATATCGCAAAGGGTTGCCTGTGTTTTGAAAAGGTAACTAAATTCGGGATATTTTTCGGCGTTTTCGTGGAGTGTTTTTGCATAGTTTACAAAATGCTGAGGGTTTACGGACTCTCTTGTGTTTTTGTCCTCAATACCAAGGAATGGGTCGTTATAAAGACGGTTTTTTGAATAGTTGGAACAACCTGAGGATTGGTCGGGACCGTAAACGTGGTCGGTAAGTTCGAGAGAAAGCATATCATCATAATCAACACCGACAATTTCGAGGAATTTTGCTTTCATTTCTTCTTCGGTAAGACCTTCTGCCAAAGCGGCGGCGTGCATAAGAGCAGGCAAAACTGAGAAGAAGGAAACCTCTCCGCCGTCATCACCCCACATTGTTAAAAACGCATTTTTTATGCCGTTTCTGATGCAAGCGGGGATTGATTCTTGGTTGCGAAGGAAACTGTAACGGTTGTGAGGAGTGAAACCGCCCCAAGTCCAAGCGCCGCCTGCAAACCATACGCGGTCGGGAGTAAGTTCGTCAGAGCATTTCATCATAGCGTCGTATATTTCCGAATCGGTACTGTAATAATCCCAATAAACACCGATAAGGTCACGAGGAACTTTATCGCAAACCTCTTTTGAAACGTGGTAAGTATCAATTTTATCCTTGGGGATATAATAAGTGCCGTTAAGGTCAAGACGGAAGAACATATCGTTCCACATCATAGGTTGGAATCCGTGTTTGCGGGCAATTTCGCAAACACGGTTTAAGTGTGCAAGAAGAATTTCGTGGCGGTTTTGATAACCGTTGTTCTTTAAATATCTGCCAAGACCGACCATATCCGCCTCGTCCATACCGATGTGGATTTTGCGGGAACGGAACGATTTTGCAAGACTCTGAAACATTGCATCAATTAAATTGTAGGTGCGTTCATCGCCTGCAAGCAAAATGTCGTTGCAGTCGCGAATCTGTCGGTAAACATTCCAACGAGCGGGTGCGTTTAAGTGTGCCAAAGTCTGAATACAGGGAATCATTTCCACACCGAGAGAATCTGCAAAATCGTCTATTTCGCGAAGTTCCTCAATGGTGTATTTACCGCGCTTGTAACCAAAAAACGGTTGACCTTCAACTTCATAGGTGTCTTCAGTATAAAGCATTGCGCAGTTATATCCCATTTTTGCAAGGATTTCGATAAATTTCTTGAGTGATGCCAAGTTTGGAACGGCATTACGCGAGCAATCTATCATTACGCCGAATTTGTCAAAATTTTTCATAAAACTTCTCCTTATATGGCTTATTTTTTTCTCCAGGTTGATGGTGCGAATGCGAGTAAAATCGGGAAAATTTCAAGTCTGCCCAAAAGCATTGTGAACGATAAAACAAGTTGGTGGAAATATGAATAACCACTAAAATTCGACGCGGGTCCAACCGCACCCAAACCGGGACCTATGTTGTTGATACAAGTCGCGGTTGCTGTGAAGTTTTCTAAAAAGCTATATTGACTAAATGACAAAACAAGAAATGTTGCAAAGAATATAATCATATAAATAATGATATATCCGCCGACGCTTGAAATGGTGTCGTTATCGACCGATTTTCCCTCAAGTCTTACAGTGTTGACCGAGCGCGGATGCACAAGTCTGCGCAAATCACGTTTGACGGTTTTAAACATCAGCATAATACGTGAAACTTTAAGGCCACCTGCGGTAGAGCCTGCGCAACCGCCGATAAACATCAATATAATGATAATTGTTTTGGAAAGTTCGGGCCATTGGTTGAAATCGACTGTTGAATATCCTGTGGTCGAGATAATGGCAGCAACCTGAAATGCGGAATGTTTCAGTGTATCGGCAAGATTGCCGTATATTGAGAAAATGTTTACGGCAATGACGACAACGCTGACCGCAACAATAGATATATAGCACCACAGTTCTTTCGATTTCAACGCCACTGTTGCTCTGCCGATTAAAATCAGGTAAAAAAGGTTAAAGTTGATACCGAAAACAAACATAAATGCGGTGATAACCCATTGCGAGTAGGTGCTGTACGATGCTATTGAGTCTGATTTTATACCAAAACCGCCCGTACCTGCAGTACCGAACGAATGAACCAAACTTTCATAAAGGTTCATATCGCCGAAAAGCAGTAAAACAATTTCTAAAACTGTTAAGCCGAGGTAAATCAGATATAAAGTTTTAGCGGTATCGCGAAGCCTTGGCATCAGTTTGCCGGAAATTGGCCCCGGAACTTCGGCGTTCATAATATGCACGTCGCGTCCCGATTCAGATGGGAAAACTGCCATAATAAATACAAGTATACCCATACCGCCGACCCAGTGGGTAAAACTACGCCAAAACAAGTTGCCGTGGCTTAAAGCGGTAACGTCGGGGATAATCGAAGCACCGGTTGTGGTAAAACCGCTGACTGTTTCAAAAAATGCCGAAATGTAATTAGGAATTTCGCCGCTCAAAAAGAACGGTAAAGCGCCGATTGCCGACATAAAAATCCAAGAAAGCGCAACAACGGCAAAGCCTTCTCTTGCAAAAACGTGGCGGTCACATTTTTTGAAGGATATACGCGCTATTGTGCCAAGTCCGAACGCAAAAGAGGCGGCTAAAATCAACCAAATCCAACCGCTTTCGCGGTATATAAGGCTAACGATTGTCGGCAAAAGCATTAGTATACCTTCGCACTGCAATATTCGACCAACCGAATAAAAAACAATTCTTTTATTCATATCAGTCACCTTAAAATATCGTCAAGGTCTTCCA
>JAFPBM010000113.1 GCA_017424125.1 Clostridia bacterium
GAATCAGGGTGATCTACTGCTAGGTTGGGATACTGATGAATTTCCTGCAAACATTTACGAGGCAACGATGTGTATGTACGAGGTGCTAAAGGCGGGTGGCCTTACAGGCGGCTTTAACTTCGACTCAAAAACACGACGTCCAAGCTACACTGCAGAGGATATGTTCTATGCCTATATTCTTGGTATGGATACCTTTGCGCTAGGTCTTATTAATGCGGCTGAGATTATCGAAGACGGCAGTGTAGATAACTTTATAACCGAAAGATATTCGTCCTTCCGTGATGGTATTGGCAAAAAGATTGTTGACGGTAATACCTCTTTGGAGGAGCTTTCGGCCTACGCCGAAAATATGGGCGCGCCTGATATGCCATCAAGCGGTAGACAAGAATACTTGCAAAGCATTATAAACGAAATTATGTTTAAATGAGCGTTACTTGTGGAGAGTTAAAAATGAAATTTGTACTTAAAGATTACGAGGATTTAAAAGCTCGTGTTGATTCAATGTCACACGAAAGCTTGCTAAGAGCGGTTTGTTGTCCCGATATGATACCCGCCAACAACAAAGAGTGCTATACCGAGTGCGTAGGGCATTATCTTGCCTCGGGCACTAAGGAAGATAATAAATCCCTCGTTGACAAAATATATTCCGAGTTTGGCGAGCGTCTTATCACCGCCGACTTTGAAAACGGCGCAGGCACAGGCATAAGCGGCGCTACCCGTTTTCCCGAAATGATGGCTTTTGGCGAGGTCGATGACCCTGATCTTGCTTATAAAATGGGTGAAATTTGCGCAGCAGAGGCAAGACCGCTTGGCTATACTTGGACACTCGCTCCCTGCGTTGACCTTGCTATAAACAAGCTTAATCCTATCGTTAATTTGCGTTGCCAAGGTGACGACGTCCAAAAAGCTATTCGCATTGGCGGCGCGTATATGCGCGGACTTCAAGACAATGGAATCATCGCAACGCTTAAACATTTTCCCGGTGACGGCGTAGGCTTTTACGACCAACATTTAACGGTGGCAGAAAACACGTTATCAAAGGAAGAGTGGGATAACACCTACGGCAAAATTTATCAAACGCTTATAAACGATGGCGCAATGGCGGTTATGCCGGGTCACATTTCGCTTGGCGCGTATGACCAGCTTGACGAAAAAATGGATATGTACCCACCTGCAACGCTTTCTAAAAATCTGCTTACAGGACTGCTCAAAAACCAACTTGGCTTTGAGGGTATAATCGTGTCAGACGCGTTAAATATGGGCGGACATTGTGGTTTTATAAACTTTTATGATGGTTGTTGTCGATTTTTAGAATCGGGCGGCGATTGTTTGTTGTTTGTTCATCCAAGCGAAGAATTTTTGCGCGAAATGACCGACAGAATAAATAGCGGCAAGCTTTGCGTAGAAACACTTAAAAATCGCGCCTACCGTATGCTTTGTTTTGCTCGTCAATACCACGAAAATCCAAAGCCTATACCAACAATCTCTAACGTTGAGTCGCAAGAAATATCGAACGAGGTTGTTGAAAAAGCGTGCAAGATTATTCGCGACAGAAACGGCGTAATTCCTTTTGACGTAAAAAAAGACACCAAAATTTTGCATCTTGCAATACACAACAACTACCACCAAAACGATGTTGACCGCATAACACAAGAGCTTAAAATTTATTCCGACCACGTTGATTTTATGTCCGACCCCGGTCCCGGCAAAATTTTGGGCACTATTAAAAACGGCGGTTACGATTTGGTTGTTTGCACGATTGGTTGTTGGCTTTCTTACGGCACAAACGCGATAAAGCTTTATGGACCGACTGCAAGAAATATGATGAACGGTTGGACCAAAATGGGCGTACCCGTTGTTTTTGTAAACTTTGGTAACCCCTGGCTTGCCGACGAATATAAAGCGACAATCGACACGCTTATAAACACCTATGGTTGCACCGATCACACAGCCGAAACGGTTGTTAAAACCATTTGTAAATAAAAACCACTCAAGGAGGGCTTTTTATGTCGTTTAATCCGGATGAAATGTTTGTCTTTCCAATAGACCGCGAACCGTATGTTTTTGAACAACGCTACGTAGATGAAAATGTTTTTTTGAAACAAAATGCCACAGCGGGTGTTTTGCCAAAATATGACGATATCAAACACAAATTACCGCAACCTATATGGGAAGGTCACGATGATACCATAAACTGCTATAATCGCACGTGGGAAATTGCATTTGGCAATCTGCGTAACGCCAACGAAAAATCACGCTTTGTTTCGGACTATATAGACTGCGCGTTTTTTACTTTTTCGTTTATGTGGGATTCATCGTTTATAGTAATGTTTGGAAAATACGCAGGGCATATATTCAATTTTCAAAAAACACTTGATAATTTTTATTCTCATCAGCATAAAGACGGCTATATAGGCCGTCAGTTATTCCAAAAGCATTTTGGTCAGCGATATGCCAAGGATGACCCCGCTTCAACGGGTCCAAATATTTTACCTTGGGCCGAGTGGGAATATTATTGCATAACGGGAGACACCGATAGACTGCGAAAGGTTTTTGCGCCGCTTATGGCGTATCACAAGTGGTTACAGCTTAACCGCACTTGGCAAAGCGGTGGTTATTGGACTACAGGGCTTGCCTGCGGTATGGACAATCAACCAAGAGTAGATAGGCAGTATAGTCCGTTACTTTCACACGGCTTTATGACATGGCTTGACGCCTGC
>JAFPBM010000114.1 GCA_017424125.1 Clostridia bacterium
GATAAGTGATTTCGTAGGTAAGCTCAAGGAAGCAGGAGTCAATGCATCGTTTGATACAACGTATCCCTTTACGGTTTCGATGCCCTCTTCTACCGCTTTTTTAATATTCGGCACGAAGATGCAGTCACCGGGGTTATAATCAAACTTTGTATCTTTATCAATTGTAAAGGGTAACATACCCCAATTGATGCAGTTTGAGCGGTAACGCTTTGTTGCGTACTCATAACAAATATTAGCCGCGCCGCCCAAAACGCGCTGACAAGAAGCCGCCTGTTCACGCGCAGAGCCGTCGCCCGGTTTGTTTGCAAACACGACAGAACCGATGGTTGTATTTTCCAAAACGTCCTTGCCGAATCCTGCAAGTTTTAATGCGTTTACGGTCTTCTCGTCCGCTTTACCGTCTTTACGATGGTTTTCTTCTTCCCTTACGTCTGCGGTACGCGAAACATAGGCAGGGTCGCGGCGGGAAAGTGCAAATGTTGCAAGTTTTAAGGGGTTGGAACGGTAGGACGAGGTTTCACCCGACGGAATAAGTTCGTCGGTTGTTGTAACGGGGTCGTGAATTACCGATGCCAAACGAAGTAAAATATTCTCTGAAAGTGCGGGAATCTTCGGCCATTCAGTTATATTGGGACCAAAATGGAGTTCTGCGCTTTCGTCCGCTTTGCCAAAGCCGAAGTACACGCGTTTTTCATACGGTGTGATATCGAATGAATAGTTATGTTCTGCGGGTTTGTTATATTCCACATCTGTTGCGGCGGTCAAAATACCACCGTTTGCCGCAGTTGCCGCAATGCTGCGTGCATCCATAAGCATAACGGCAGAAAGTTGGCCGTCACCCGGACGGGAGCCTTCGCGGTTGGGGAAGTTACGTGTGGTATGACGTGCGGAAAGTCCGTTATTTGACGGAACGTCACCCGCACCAAAACAAGGACCGCAGAAACAGGGTTTAAACAGCGCACCGCTTTCCATAAGGCTTTGCTGTACGCCGTCCTTTATAAGTTCAAGGTTAACGGGAACACTGGGCGGATATACAGAAAGCGAGAAATAGCCGTTGCCGACCGACTTGCCGCCTAGAATTGCGGCGGCTTCTGCGATATTATCATACATACCGCCTGCACAACCCGCTATTATTCCTTGGTCAATATAAATCTTGCCGTTTTGCAGTTTATCAACAAGGTTAAGCGTTACCTTGCCGCCAAACTGTTCTTCGGCGCGTTTTTCACATTCGCGCAGAATATCCTCAGCGTTTTCACTGAGTTCTTTAATCGTGTAAGCCTCTGACGGATGGAACGGAAGCGCTGCCATAGACTCGACCTTTGACAAATCAATTTCTATCATACTGTCATAGTAAGCGCCGTCGTCGGCTGCGATTTTCTTATAATCTTCTTTTCTGCCGTGTGCAGATAAATAATCTTCTACCTTTTCATCGGTTTCCCAAACAGAAGAAAGACAGGTGGTTTCGGTGGTCATAACGTCGATACCGATACGGTAATCCATTGAAAGTTTTTCTACACCGGGACCCGCAAATTCGAGCACCTTGTTCTTTACAAAGCCGTTTTTATAGGTTGCACCGCAAAGGGCAATTGCAACGTCGTGCGGACCGACACCGCGGCGAAGTTCGCCCGTTAAATAAACAAGCACCACTTCGGGCGACGGAACGTCGTATGTATTTGAAAGCAGCTGTTTAACGATTTCGGGGCCGCCCTCGCCTACGCCCATTGTGCCGATAGCACCGTAGCGTGTATGACTGTCGGAACCTAAAATCATTCTGCCGCAACCTGCCATCATCTCACGAGCGTACTGGTGAATTACCGCCTGGTTAGCAGGAACGTATATACCTCCGTATTTTTTTGCAGCCGAAAGACCGAAAACGTGGTCGTCTTCATTTATTGTTCCGCCAACGGCACAAAGGCTATTGTGACAGTTTGTCAGAACGTACGGTACGGGAAACTCTTTGAGTCCGCTTCCGCGCGCCGTCTGTATTATGCCGACGTATGTTATATCGTGTGAAATAAGACTATCGAACTTAATACGCATCATATTTTCGTCCTGTGACGAGTTGTGCGCGTTCATAATCTTATACGCCATTGTTTTGTTGCGGCGGGCACGTTTATCTTTTACTGCGTCCGCCTCTACGGGTTTGCCGTGTTCCCACAGCACACCGTTTGCATGTAGTTTAATCATAGGTATCACTCTTTTTCAAAAAATATACTGCAATTATACCACATTTGCTTTAGAAAATAAAGTTTTTTTACAAAAAACTAATGATTTAATAAAATTTTACTCTTATACTTGCGTTTTGTAAGCCAAAAGTGTATAATAACAGTAATTTTTTTAGCAAGAGGTGTATATATGAACCCGTTTGACAACAACAAAAGCAAAAGTCAAATACTTTCATCTTTTAACGGTGACATAACGTCAACCTACACCGTTAAGCAGGGTGTTGACACAAAAAAAGGTTTGCGTAACGCAGACGGCACGGGTGTTTTAATTGGTACTACCGCTATCGGTAGCGTTCAAGGTTATACTATTGACGACGGTGAGCGTGTACCCGCAGAGGGACAACTTTATTATAGAGGTATAAACGTTCTTGACATTATAAAAGCACACAGAGAATCCAATACTTTCGGTTATGAAGAGGTTGCATATCTTCTTCTTTTCGGCGAACTTCCGAACAAACAGGATTTTGAGAATTTTAAGGAAGTTTTGGCTTCTGCCCGTTCTATGCCGTTTGGTTTTAACGAAGACGTACTTTTACGCGCGCCCTCTAAAAACATTATGAACCAACTCTCGCGCGGTGTTGCGGCGCTTTATGCTTATGATGAAGATGCCGATGACACGTCGCCCGAAAATATGATGCGCCAGTCGGTTGACTTGGTTGCGCGTTTCCCGCTTATCGTTGCTAACGCTTATGCCGTTATGCGCCACCGTTATATGAATAAGTCGCTTTATTTGCACAATCCGAAACCCGAACTTTCGCTTTCTGAAAACTTTTTACGTATGGTGCGCCCCGACAAGAGTTATACCGATGAAGAGGCAAAACTTCTTGACATTATGCTTATGCTCCACGCAGAGCACGGCGGCGGTAACAACTCGGCTTTCGTTTGCCGCAGCGTTTCGTCTTCGGGAAGTGACACGTACAGTGCAGTATCGGCGGCTGTTAACTCGCTTAAAGGACCTTTGCACGGCGGTGCCAACGCAAAGGTTATGGAAATGATAAGACTGATAAAAGAGGAACTGCCCGATTACTCAAACACAGAAAAACTGCGTGAGCATTTATCAAAAATGCTTGACGGTACCGTCGGCGACCGTTCGGGCAAGATATATGGTCTTGGACACGCGGTTTACACCATGTCCGACCCACGTGCTTTTGCTATACGCGAATGTGCGGTTTCACTTGCAAAACAAAACGGCAGACTTGATGAACTGCAGTTACTTGAAAACATTGAGCAAATCGGTTGTCCGCTTATTGTTGAGCGCAAGAATTTGGAACTTCCAATTTGCGCCAACGTTGACCTTTATTCAGGTTTTGTTTACGATATGCTCGGCATTCCCGAAACACTTTATACCCCGCTTTTCGCTATTGCGCGTGTTGCCGGTTGGTGCGCACACCGAATGGAAGAGGTTATCTCTTGCAAACGCATTATACGCCCCGCTTACCGCGCCGCAATCAAAAAGATTCCTTACACACCGCAAAACGAAAGATAAAGCGCCTAAAAACCGCTAAAACAAAAGCGATTCTACTGTGAGTAGAGTCGCTTTTTTATATTCTACTGATTAAGAAAACGCAGTAGAGGCAATATTTTTACAGTAGGTTGTTTTATGTATTCCCTCGCAATATACTTGTAAACAGGTTTTTGAAAGGACTGATTTTTTGCAAAATTACATTTTATTTACCGATTCGGGTTGCGACATTCCGCTTGACACCCTTAATGACTGGGGCGTTAAAAGTATTCCGCTTTCTTTCAAATTTAAGGACAGCGACAAGGAATATAAAAACGGTGATATAGA
>JAFPBM010000115.1 GCA_017424125.1 Clostridia bacterium
ACCTCTTCAGAACTTGAGGAAGAGAAAAAGGCTTGGGGCGATGTTAAACTTGAAATCGAAACTGAATCTTCATCTTCTACGCCGAGCGTAAGCGGTAGCAGCAGCAGTAAAAAACAGCCTGCATCTTCAAGTAGCAAAGCTCAAAGTTCTTCTAAGGTAGAAGAGAGTTCATCTAAACCGAAACCAACCGTTTCAACACCGGAATGGTTCCCTGGAGTATAAGGTAAAAACCACTTGATTTTAATCAAGTGGTTTTTTGTTTTACAAAATTTCTTCGTAAATCTCTTTTATATTGTTATAAATCAGGTCGGGTTTAACGCCGCTTTTTTCAACATCTTCCATTGTGCCCTCGCCCGATAATACAAACACACTGCATACACCTGCGTTAACGCCACAGGCAATATCGGTGTAAACACGGTCGCCTATAAGCGCGGTGTTTTCGGGTTTGTAACCCGTTTTTTCCATTGCAAGAAGCGCCATAGTCGGTTCGGGTTTACCAATGAAAACGGGACGACGGCGGGTTGCGTTGTAAAGCATCTCACTGACCGAGCCGCAATCGGGTACCGAGCCGTAATACGTTGGGCAAACCCAATCGGGATTGGTGGCGATATAGTCAACGCCGCGTCCAAGCAAAATACAAGCGTCCTCTAATTTTTTAAAGGTGAGTTCGGTGTCAAAACCCATACAAAGACAGTCAATACCATCACAAAGTGTATCGGTAATAGGAAGTCCCGCACTATGCAGTTGCTCTTTGAAGGAGGTCGTGCCAAAAGCGTAAATTTTATTATAACTTTTCTTTTTAAGGTAAAGTATAGTAGCGTCGGTAGATGTCAAAAAATCACTCGCTACCGATTCAATGCCCAAAGAATGCAGTTTTTCTATATATTTTTGTACGCTTTTGGATGAGTTGTTGGTAAGGAACATATACTTGCCGCCAATTTTTTTAACATGCGCCAAAAAATCGGTAACACCGTCAAACAAATCGTTATCAAGATATAGCGTTCCGTCCATATCAAGCAAATAAAGCCTGATGTCCTTCAAATTTTTCATTCTAACTCCTGTTCTGTGTGGCAATTATATCACTGCCAAACACGTCTTTAATAATAACATCACCGACAAAGATAGGCAACTGCGGTCTTGCTGATGCAATAATTTCCATACACTCTGCCATTTTTTCCTTAGGGATAGCGCGGTCAGTTTTGACCGAAAGCATAGAGCCGTCTTGACAGCGCACGGTAGAGGTAACCACTCTTTGCGGGTTTATACATTCACTTTCGGCATACGCCTTGCCGCGCGGGCAAGTGTTGCCGCTTACGCTTAAAACTTTTCCGTTTTCCACCTCTGCTACCATAGAGCAACCGAGAGGGCAAACAATACAAGTAAGTTTTCTATCCATATTTTACACCACCTCAAGTGAAAAAATCAATTCTTTTCTTTTTTCTATATCCGAAGCGCGCAGTTTAATAGATTCCATCTCGCCCGGCGCTACGCGGACTTTCTTTTTGGAAACAATAACGTCATCACCGCTTTTTACGGTTATTTTAACGTTTTTGTAAACGTCACTCACGCGGAAAAACACCGTAACGTCTTTGCTTTTTGTGATAACCTGCGGTACGGTGTAACGTATTTTGCCGTCGGTTTTGATGGGAATATTAACGGTTGTTTCAACCATACCGTTTATATATTCTGCCGCTGCCTTACCTGCAATTTCTGCTTCTTCGGAAACAAAATCGACCAGGTCGTGCACGTGCAAAACGTTGCCGCAGGCAAAAACGCCCTCTATCGAAGTTTGTCTGTCCTGGTCAACTGTGGCACCACTTGTAATGCCACTTAAATCAACCCCCATTGAGCGTGAAAGTTCGTTTTCGGGAATAAGACCAACAGAGAGCAAAAGCGTGTCACAGGGGATAAATTCGCTCGTTTCAGGTATGGGCTTTCGGTTTTCGTCCACGCGTGCAATGGTAACGCCTGTAAGACGCTCTTTACCGTGAATTTCGGTTACGGTGTGGGATGTTTTAAGTGGGATTGAGAAATCGTTAAGGCATTGTTCAATATTGCGTGCAAGTCCGCTTGAATAGGGCATAAGTTCACAAACAGCGTGCACCTTTGCACCCTCAAGCGTCATTCTTCTTGCCATAATAAGACCGATATCGCCGCTACCCAAAATAACAACGTCACGGCCCGGCATATAGCCTTTCATATTAACAAACTTTTGTGCGGTGCCCGCGCTGTATATTCCCGCAGGACGACTTCCCGCAATGTTGAGTGCACCCTTTGCGCGCTCGCGGCAACCCATAGCAAGTATAATTGCCTTGGCATTAATCTGAAAAACACCGTCTTCTGCGTTTGTGGCGGTTATAACCTTATCCTTGGTTATGTCAAGCACCATCGTGCCGAGTTTATAGGGGATGCCGAGTTCTATAACGCGCTTTTCGTAACGGTAGGCATATTCGGGGCCTGTCAGTTCTTCAGAAAACTTGTGCAGACCGAAACCGTTGTGGATACACTGTTGCAGTATTCCGCCAAGATGTTCATCGCGTTCTAATATGAGTATGTCGCGGATACCGCACTCGTATGCGGCAATAGCCGCGCTCATTCCTGCGGGACCGCCGCCGATTATAACTAAATCAGTCATTTTTTGCCGCCTCCTTTGTTTTGCCGAGGTTAATATACGAATTTCCGCCCGATTTGGTAACGTCTTCAAACGGAATATTCTGTTCGCGTGCCAAAAGTTCTACTATGTAAGGACCACAGAAACCGCCTTGGCATCTGCCCATCTGTGCGCGTGTTCTGCGCTTAACGCCGTCAAGGTCGCGCGGTTTGGGGTTGCGGCGAATGGCCTCAAGAATTTCACCCTCTGTGACCGTTTCACAGCGGCAGACAATTTTGCCGTATGCGCGGTCTTTTTTAATAATTTCGTTCTTTTCTTGGATGCTCGCTTCGCGGAATCGGTGCATTGCGGGACGGGTGGGCTCGTAATCTGATTTTTCATTAAGCATGAGTCCCGATTCTCGCAAAAGGCTTTCAATATACATAGCGATAGCGGGTGATGCTGAAAGACCGGGCGACTCAATTCCTGCTGCATTTATAAAGTGGGGAACAGGTGAATTAATAATAAAATCACCCGTACTGCCAACGGCGCGCAGACCGCAAAACGAGGTTATGGTCTTGCGTATGTCAAGTCCGTTT
Organism: Clostridia bacterium; assembly: GCA_017424125.1. Classification (GTDB taxonomy): domain Bacteria; phylum Bacillota; class Clostridia; order Oscillospirales; family Acutalibacteraceae; genus SIG589. The sequence continues at coordinate 3,190 of JAFPBM010000115.1, forward strand.
ACGTTTTCGTTTGCCTCTTTTATAATTTTTTGAAAACCCTCTGCCGTAGTGGTTTTATCATCCTTATCCTCAATATCAACCGACGTGGGACCGAGCAGTAAATTACCGTCAACGGTGGGCGAAACCAAAATGCCTTTACCCATTTTAGACGGCGTGCGGAAAACGGTGTGATTTAAAATGCCACCGCACTCTTTATCAAGCAAAATATACTCGCCACGTCTTGGGTGTACGCTAAAACTCTCGTCGCCGACCATTGCGGCAATTTTATCTGAAAAAAGACCCGCACAGTTTATAACGTAGCGTGAAGAAACACTCTTTTCACCCGACTTAACCATAAATCCGCCATCGATTTTTTCAATGTCGGTCACGGGAAAGTTGCAGATAAGTTCTGCGCCGTTATCCATAGCGTTGCCAATCGCGGCAACCGTTAGTTTATAAGGGCAGACAATAGCGCCCGACGGTGCGTAAAGCGCACAGGTAACGTTTCGCGACAGGTTAGGTTCAAGCGTTAAAAGTTCATCTTTTTCTAAAACGCGAAGAGCGGGCACACCGCCTTTGTCACCGCGTTTTTTAAGTTCTTCAATAGTTGCTCTGTCATCGTCGTTAAATCCAATAACCAAAGAGCCGTTATTTTTATATTTAACGCCAAGTTCTTTGCATACGCTTTCCATCATAGCAGAGCCTTTTATATTGAGCCTTGCCTTCAAAGAACCCTCCTTGGCATCAAAACCTGCGTGCACTATAGCCGAGTTTGCTTTAGTAGCCCCCATGGCAACGTCATTTTCTTTTTCTAAAATGCAGATTTTAAGGTCGTATTTTGCAAGAGTTCTTGCTACCATACCGCCGATAACACCTGCACCGATTATCAAAACGTCATACATTTGAAATCTCCTCCGTATTGACAAAAAGTTTATATATGATATAATAAAACAATCAAATGCGATTATCAATATCTGGCTTAAAAATTGATAAACGCTCAAAATCGCTCAAAACGAGGTGTTGTTATGTTGATTAGTGAACGCTATGCTCAAATACTTGAAATTTTGGAAACAGAGGAATACGTGTCCGCCCACAAACTGTCGAAAATGCTTTTTGTAAGTCTTCCCACCATTCGCCGCGATTTAGCCGAACTTTCGCGCCGAAATCAAATTGTCCGCACGCGCGGAGGCGCCACAAAAATTCACGGCGACCATACCGTAATGCCGCTTAATTTCAGAAAAACCGTCAATGCGGCGGAAAAGCGCAAACTATGCCGTGCCGCTGCAGAACTTGTGTGCGATAACGATATAATTTTCATTGACTCCTCTACAACTACGCTTCAAATGGCGGATTTTTTGTTTGATAAAAACAATATAACGGTTATAACCAACGGTATACCGCTTGCAACAACGCTTGTAGGTAAGGGGATTAAGACCTACTGTACAGGGGGCGAAATTTTCAGTAATTCGCTTGCCCATTTCGGTAGTTTTGCAGAAGATTTTATAAAATGTTTTAATATAGATAAACTGTTTTTCTCCTGTCACGGCGTTAATATCAGCGGAATGTTAACCGACCCTTCACTTCCTGAAACGCAGATTAGAAAAACCGCAATAATGCAGTCGCACAAAACGGTGTTCTTGTGTGATAAAACAAAACTCTCGCTAAACACACCGTACAATCTCATTCCGCTCTGTAAGATGGATTACATAATAACCGACACCGCCGATATTAAAAACTATATTCAAAACGGCGACAGTGAAATTATAATTGTATAGAAAAAGACCGTAAAGCAACGCTTTACGGTCTTTTAAGTAGTTCTTCATATGAAAACTGTGTAAAATCAGTAATCACCATATCTGTGTGTTCTTTGCCCAGAAAGTTTTCTTTTCCGCGCGGACAAATACCGACTACGAGCCCCGCATTTGCCGCCTTACACGCCATTGCGCCCGAAAGCGAATCTTCCACGGTTATAAGGTTTTGCATTGGAATACCCAAACGTTCACCTGCACGCAGATAAATATCGGGGTTGGGTTTGCCGCGCATTGTGCCGTCGCTGTATATTATGTCCGAAAACCACTTATCAAGTGAAAAAACCTCTCTGAAAAAGTTTACGCTGTGCAAATCCGAAGAGGTTGCAATCGCACATGGAATACGGTTTTCTTTAAGAAAATCAAGCATCACTACCGCGCCGTTTGCCAAAGGTGGCGGATTTTTCTTAAACGATTCAATATAATATTCTTCCTTGCGCCTTGCAAATTTGCCCTTTAGTTCATCGGGAATAGGTTTTTTATAAATGCTTTCGTAAATTCTGTCGTTGGGGCGGCCGTGCATGTTAGAAAAATAATCTTCTCTTTCAATGGTGAGCCCCAAATCTTCGCGTCCATACTTTTCGAAAGCGGCAAAATGCAGTTCATCGTCTAAAACAAGGGTGCCGTTAAAATCAAAAATTATTCCGTCAAATTTTTTCATTCTACGTCACCTGGGACAAGGTTTACAACCTCAAACGCCCCCGTTTTCTGATAAAGCGACGGAGTTATGAGAATAGTATATCCTTTGCCGTTGTCACTCGTCCACATAGCGGGTGCCTGCCTTGGCAGACCGCAAGCGGCAAGTAACATCATAATAGCGCCGCCGTGCATTACTACCGATGCTTCATATTCCTGTTTTTCCATCATAATTCTGATAATTTCGTTAATGCCAAGTACTGTTCTGGCGACAAAATCTTTTGAAGATTCTCCGTTGGGGGGAGAGGGCATTTTGCCTGCCGCCCACGCGGCATAATCGGGTCTGCCGTCAAGTTCTGTGGCGGTTTTGTTTTCAAAATCACCGAAATTATATTCGCGCAGATTTTCAATAGTTGTAATCTCACGTGCGGGGAAGAGGATTTTTGCCGTCTGAACGCAGCGTTCCATAGGGCTGGAAAATACAAGCGGCACACGGGGATAAACAAAATCTTCATAAAGATTTTTAACCTCTCGCTTTCCCTCTTGTGATAGCGGCAGGTCGGTTTTGCCGCCGATATAGCGTCCCTCTTTATTGGCGTCGGTTGCGCCGTGACGTATAAGGTGAAGTTTGTAACTTCTCATATAAACTCTCCAATCACGCTGTTTGATAGTAAAAAGCCTTTTTTGGTAAGACTTAAACCTTTGTTGTCAATTTTTATAAGTCCGTGTTTTGCAAGCGTTTCGGCTTTTTTGATTTTATCACTCGGAAAAGTGCCGTAACGCTTTTCATATTCTTCGAATATTATACCATCTGATAACCGCAGACGCAACATTATATATTCGTCCGAATCGCCGCCCTTGCCGTCGGGTACTATCTCGCATCCGTCCATAAATTCTTTAAAATCACGCGGATAGTAAAAACGTTTTCCGTTTATAAACGAGTGCGCGGCGGGACCTATGCCTAAATATTCTTCACAGTTCCAGTATTTTTTATTATGACGGCTTTCAAAACCCGCCTTTGCAAAGTTAGAAATTTCGTACTGTAAAAAACCTTTGCTCTCAAGTGTTTCTACAGTGAAAAGATACTGCTTTTCAATTTCTTCATCACAGGGAACAATAACGCCGTTTTTATAAAAAGGCGTACCCTCTTCTATTTTTAAAATATAAACCGAAATATGTGTCGGGTAGAGAGAACATACAAAATCAATCGAGCGCGACAGTTTATCTATATTGCCGTCGGGCAAACCAATCATTAAATCAAGCGAAATATTATCTATGCCGCATTCACGCGCGAGTGCTACTGTCTTTTTTGCATCCTCTGTTGTGTGGCGGCGTCCGAGCATTAAAAGTTCGTCCGCATTGCCGCTTTGTACGCCGACGGATAGGCGGTTGACTCCCGCTTTTTTTGCGGTGGTAAGCGTTTCTTTCAAATCATCGGCGGGATTACATTCAAGCGTTATTTCGGGATTTGCAAAGGGAAAAGCGTCTTCTGCCGCTCTTATAATTTTTCTTATGTTTTCACCACCGAGAAGTGTCGGTGTTCCGCCGCCAAGGTATAAAGAATCAATGGGGCGTGCCAAACGTACGCCCCATTTTTTTAGATAATCTGTAACCCTTACGGTGTAAGAGTCGCGGTCGCCTTCTTTTGCCGCAAATGAATAAAAATCGCAATAATTACATTTTTGTTTGCAAAAAGGCGTGTGGATGTAAAGTCCTAAATTAGTCAAGGATTACACCGGTGCAACTTCCGGGAACGGCTGCTGCGTTTGCTTCGTCTGTGTCGATGTGCATTGCAAGTGCGAACTTGTCGCTAACGCGTACAACAACGTCGTCGAAAATAAGGCTACGGCCTTCGGTCTTAACGGCAACTTTGACAATCTGTGTGTCTTTAAGGTCATATTTAGCAGCATCTGCTGTGGTCATATGTATATGACGTTTTGCCGCAATAGCACCAACGGGAATCTCGACCTCGCCGCAAGGACCAACAAGTTTGCAACCTGCGCTGCCTTCAATATCGCCCGATTCACGAACGGGAACGGTGATGCCAACGGTACGTGCGTCGGTTAAAGAGAGTTCAACCTGTGTTGCAGGACGAACGGGTCCTAAAATAGAAGCGTTGAGTGTGCCCTTGGGACCAACTACCTGTACCTTTTCTGCACAAGCATACTGTCCCGGCTGGGAAAGGTCTTTTTTAGGTGTTAAACTGTAACCCTCACCGAAAAGTGTGAAAAGGTCTTTTTCGGATACGTGCACGTGACGTGCAGAAATTTCAACAAGAACTGTCTTTTCCATAATTTTTCTCCTTTTTTCAAACAAAAAGGGTGGTACGTTAACCACCCCTCTGTTATGTATTTTGTCCTATTATTCGGCAGAAATTGCTTCAACAGGGCAACCTGCAGCGCAGGAACCACAGTCAACGCATTTTTCAGCGTCAATTTCAAAATGCTCTTCGCCTTCGAAGATAGCCTCGCAGGGGCAAGCAGCAGCACAAGCGCCGCAACCGATGCACTCATCAGAAATTTTGTATGCCATAATAGTTTACACCTCCGTAAATGATGGTTCATAAAAGGGCACAAGACCCTATATTCATATTGTAACAACAAAAAACACAAATTGCAAGTATTTTTATTCAGATATTTCTTCTTCCTGCTCTACTTTAGGTGCGCGGTGTTTTTTTATAACCTTAACGTCCTCGCGCATAACCTTAATCGGTGCGGTATCGCTGTCGGTTCCGAGTCGCACAAGCAGAGCGCCCGTAAGCGGGTTAGCGTCAAGCACAACACCGTCACCCATCTCGGTACGGACGGTCCAACCGACGCGCGGCGTAAAGGAAAGCAGGTACTCGTATGCATCTTGTTCGTATTTAAGACAACACATAAGTCTGCCGCAACTACCCGAAATTTTGGTCGGGTTGAGGGAAAGTCCCTGTTCTTTTGCCATCTTGATTGAAACGGGCTGGAAATCGTCAAGGAAACGGCTGCAACAGAAAGGCTGACCGCAAATTCCAATACCACCCAACATTTTCGCTTCGTCACGTACGCCGATTTGGCGCAATTCAATGCGGGTGTGAAGACGTGATGCCAAGTCTTTTACAAGTTCGCGGAAGTCAACCCTTCCGTCTGCGGTGAAATAGAAAAGAATTTTGCTTCCGTCAAACGAACATTCAACGTCAACAAGTTTCATTTCAAGTTCGTGCGACAAAATCATTTCTTCGCAAACCGAAAAAACTTCTTTTTCTTTTTGGCGGTTTTGTTCCATTCTTTTAACGTCTTCTTCTGTTGCAACACGCAAAAGTTTTTTAAGCGGTTTTATTATTTTTTCGTCGCTTACCTGTTTGTTAGCCTCGGCAACGGTGCCGCATTCTATGCCGCGTGCGGTTTCAACCACCGCAAAATCGCCAACAGAGAGTTTGCGTCCGTCGGGGTCAAAGAAATAAACACGACCTTCAGGTTTGAATTTTATACCAATGACTTCTGTCATACAGTCCTCCTATAATTCTATATCAATCAAATTACAGCCGTCTTATACCGACTGCAAAGATTAGCAAATAAAAGTAAAGTGTTGGGGTTGTTTATACTGCGCTCACGCAGTTCCCTTGTAATTTCATAAAGAGAAATTAGTTGTTCGCGTGACAATCCCTCTTTAATATGGGTGTAACAACTCTCTCGCAAAAGGGCGGAAATTTTTAAAAGTAATTCCTCAAAAAGTTCGTCAATCGCCGCGCGGTTTTTCTCAAGCGGTTTAAGATGCTGCATCATAGTGTATGAATTGGACGATTTTATATCCGCAAGTAATTGCGACGCGAGTTCGCAAACGGTGTTTTTTTCATCCGCCTCTAATAGTCTTAGTGCTTCGCCAAGGTTGTTTTTGGTAGATTCCAACGCCCTGTCTGCTTCAAGAGAGGAAAACGACGTGTGCTCTGTTATATATTTTATTCCTTCGTCCCTCGGCGGTGGCAAGAGAGATAGCGTGATACAGCGCGAACGCACGGTTGTTAAAAGTTTTTCGGCGCTTACCGTTATCAGAATAAATATAACGTTTTGCGGCGGCTCTTCTAAAATTTTGAGCAAAGCGTTCTGTGCGGAATCATTCATGGTTTCGGCTTTTTCAATGATGTAAACCTTGCGGTTTGCAATGGCGGGGGAAAGATATGCGTCTTGTCTTAATGCGCGTATCTTATCAACCGACAACTGCTTTCCGTCGGGCGAAATTACCGAAACGTCGGGGTGGGAACCGATTTGCGTCATATGACAACCTTTGCAGGAAAAACAGGGGCGGGAATCGCCCTCACACATGCAGTGTGCGGCAATATAGCGGGCAAGGGTGTGCCGACCTGTGCCTGCGTCACCCTCAAGCATAAGCGCGTGGGGAATTCGCTCACAAGTCAGCATAAGTCTTACGCGTTCGCATATTTTGCTGTTGCCTGCAAGAATGTCCATTATAAAACAAATCCTACCTTTTTCATAGCCTTACTTGCCGTTTTACGCGCGGTGTAAAATGCGCGTTCAGCACCCTGTTTGTAAATATCTTCAAGTTGCTTTTTGTCGGATATAAACGTGTCGTAACGTTCGCGTATGGGGCGCAGTTCTTCAACAACCGCTTCACCGACGGCAATTTTGAAATCGCCATAGCCTTTGCCCTCAAACTCAAGCGCAATCTCGTCTGCGGTTTTACCCGTAACGGCGGAATAAATTCCTATGAGGTTATTGATGCCGTCGCGTCCCTCGCCAACGCAAACACGCGCCTCGGAATCGGTCACCGCACGTTTAAATTTGCGCATAATATCCTCGGGTTTATCCAAAATAGCAATCCAGGAATTAACGTTTTCGTCGGATTTAGACATCTTCTTGGTCGGTTCCTGAAGCGACATAACCCTGGCGCCAACCTTCGGTATGTACGGTTCGGGAACTTTGAAAACGTCACCGTAAATGTTGTTAAAGCGTATAGCAATGTCACGTGCGATTTCAAGGTGTTGCTTCTGGTCGGCACCAACCGGAACAAAATCGGGTTTATAAAGCAAAATATCTGCCGCCATAAGGGTTGGATAAGCGAACAAACCAAGGTTTACGTTATCGGCGTGTTTTGCCGATTTGTCCTTGAATTGTGTCATACGTGAGAGTTCGCCAAACTGTGTATAGCAGGATAAAATCCACATAAGTTCAGCGTGGCTTTTAACGTGTGACTGTATAAAAAGTGTGCTTTTCTCGGGGTCAAGACCGAGCGCTAAAAGCAAAGCACATGTTGAATAAATTTGTGCGCGGAATTTTTGCGGGTCCTGACGGACGGTAATAGCGTGTAAATCTGCTACCGCAAAAGTGCAATCAAACTCTTCTTGCATTGCAACCCAGTTTTTAAGTGCGCCAAGATAGTTTCCAAGCGTCAGCGCGCCCGAGGGTTGTATGCAACTTAAAACGGTTTTTTTGGTATTTTCTTCCATTAAAGGTCAACTCCTTGTGAGACCATATATATCTAACGTACATTTTATCACAAAATATTATTATATACAAGATATAAATTCTGTTAATAATATAAATGGTGATAAAATGAAGGTTAAAAATAAAGGAAATAAAAAATATGCGTTTTTTGCACTGTGTTTTTGCGCTGTTATATATCTTTCACTAACGGTGTTTTTGTTACCCCCACAAGAACAAAGCGCATCTAAAAGCGAAAGCAAAATCGAGTATGAAAATATAGAGGGCGAACTGCTTATATATGCCGAATGTGAAGAATTAAATGAATACAGTGCAGTTTATGCCGATTTTGATATGAAAACGCTGAACGTGTTTCTTTTCCCAAATAAAGAAACGGCAAAAACCTACGGCCTTTCATATAACCGATATTTAAAATACACAAAACAGACAGAAATTGAGTTTATCGGACGCATTGGGGGTATTGTAATTGACAGAAATGTTTGTTATAATGATAATGAAAATAAAAAGGAAAGAATTTTTGGCAACCGCGTGATAGAATTATCAACAAAGGACGAGGTCTTGCGAGAGCATATTGCGCTAAAATTTTTAGAGGCGCTTTTATCTGCGCGGGTTAGCAAAACGGATTTCCTTTATATTGCAGAAAACTGTGAAACCGATATATCGTATGCGGATTTTTACAAATATTTTGATGCGGTTTGCAGTTTTAAGGATAATATTTCAGTGAGGGTGATTTTGTGAAAAAGTTGATAGCAGTTTTATTTGTTTTAGTGTTTACGGTATGTGCTTGCAGTCCTGTGACAACCGAATACAGCAGTACTGTTGAAAGTGATTACGTGTATGATACGACCTATATAGCACCCGACGATGTAGCGTCAAAATCGCCAGCAAAAAAGCCAAACGTTTCGTCGTCCAACACCAGTAAAACGAGCAGTCAAAAACAAACAAACAGCAACAAAACCTCAAGCAAAAGCGATAAAAACGAACCCGATTGGTTAAGCACGGGCAACAAACCGCAGTTTGAAACTTACATCCCGTCGGGCACCGTAACGTATGCGTGTTACGAAGCACTTAACGCTACGCAAAAACAAATTTACAACAAAATTGATAACGCTGTTAATCAAATGACAGAGGGTATGATTGCGCTCGGAGAGTGTTCGGAACAGGATATGCATGTTGCACTTTACGCCGTCCGTATGGACCGACCCGAATATTTTTGGATGCCCACAACCTACGTGACCGAGGTTATAAATAACACACAGCGTGCAATTGCTTTTAGTTATCAAAGCGGAGAAAATAGCGTTTCATATACCTGCACAAAACAAGAACGCACCGCTATGGAAAATAAACTCAAAGCCAAAATTGAAGAAATAAAGAAACTTGTACCCAAGGACGCTTCGGCGTATGATATTGAACTTGTTTTACACGATTACGTTTGCAAAAACGTTACGTACGACGATAGCAAAAAAAGAGAAAACAACCTGACCGCGTACGGCGCATTGGTTGACGGATTTGCGGTTTGCGAGGGTTATTCAAGGGCAATGCAATTGCTTCTTAACCAGTTTTCTATTCCTTGCCGACTTGTCTGCGGTTATGCAGGTGAAGAGCATATGTGGAATCTTGTGAAAATCGGCGGCAAATGGCACCATCTTGATGCTACTTGGGATGACCTTAATAAGTCGGGTAACGAAATAATCACAATGCACTATTATTTCAATATAAGCGACGACCGTATAAAAGATACACACACCTTGGATGCGGATTTCAAAAAAGCCGATAGCAACGCCATCAAAAACGGCTCGTTCAATCTTTCAATTCCCGAATGTAAATCGCTTGAATATTTTTACGGCAACGTAGAAAATATTGTGCTGAATGATGATATAGAAAAATCAATGAACGTAATCAAAAGGGTGCTTTATGAGGCGGCATCAAAGAACGAATCCACCTGTGAAGTTTATATTGATTCGTCAGAAACCAAGTGGGAAATCGTACAAAACAAATATCACCTTCCCGAATGTATAACAGAGGTTAATAAACTTCTTTCTAAAAAAATAAAAATAAGCCGCGTAGTTTTTGACCACGAAACCGGCCGTTCACTGATATTTGTGATTGAGTATTTGAAATAGGGTGGATAAAAGGCAAAAAGAAAAAGCCGCCAAAATCGGCAGCAGAGAATAGTGAAAAGTGAAGAGTTAATAGTGAAAAAGTAAAATCGACAAGTCTCACGCGAAACTTGTCGATTTTGGCGGAGAGAAGGGGATTTTTCCGGCGCAACGCGCCTATCGCCTCGCTAACGCTCGTTGCCCACGGGCTTTGCAACCATTCACCGAAAGGTTGCAATTTGCCATACGGCAAACCGCCCTTGTTCGAATCCCTACCATAATCAATCAAAAATAAAAGAACACATACAAAAAGTATGTGTCCCTTTATTTTGGC